>CAZMLP010000723.1:0-5438 GCA_964566745.1 uncultured Verrucomicrobiota bacterium
CGCCGGCCGGCAATTGTGCCCGGATTGCTACTCCGGCTCTGGCGCCTGTTGCTGTGAAGGGCAGGAGCCGGAATAGCGGCGTTGCCTGCCCGATGGTTTTCCGGTAGTCTCGCGGAGTGAAAACACTTCCCGTTTTGTGCGGTGTTGTTCTGCTCGCCCTTCATCTTTCCCCGCCTGCTCCCGCGGCTGACGCGCCCTTCGCCGGCGGGCGCTGGGTGGACCTGACGCATGACTATTCGACGGACACGCTCTATTGGCCGACGGCATCGGGCTTCGCCTTGGAGGCGGAGTTCCACGGCATGACTCCAAAGGGATACTTTTACGCTGCGAACCGCTATCGCGCTTCCGAGCACGGCGGCACACACATCGACGCGCCGATCCATTTCGCGGAGCATCATCAAACCCTGGACCAAATTCCGCTCGATCATCTCACCGGGGCTGCGGTGGTGGTGGATGTCTCGGTCCAATGTTCCAAAGATGCTGATTACCAAATCACGGCGAGTGACCTCCAGGCGTGGGAGGCGAAACATGGAAAGCTTCCGGTTGGCATCATCCTGCTTTTGAAAACCGGCTATTCGAAGTTATGGCCGGACGCGAAAAAATACCTCGGCACGGACGAGAAAGGACCAGAGGCCGTTGCGAAGTTGCATTTCCCGGGCCTGCATCCGGACGCGGCGCGGTGGCTCACCACGGAACGCTCGGTCAAGGCTGTCGGGTTGGACACGGCGAGCATCGACTACGGTCAATCGACGTTGTTCGAGAGTCATCGCATCCTGTATGCGAAGGACATTCCCGCGTTTGAAAACGTGGCGGACCTCGATAAACTCCCCGCGCAAGGCGCTTACATCGTGGCCTTGCCCATGAAGATCAAAGGCGGCAGTGGCGGACCGTTGCGAATCGCCGCCTGGCTGGCCAAGTGAGCGGGCCCATAAAAGTCCCGGGCGGTTGTTTGCCCAAGCGCGGCTTATTCCTGGCTGTCTTGGGGTTGGGGACGGGCATGCTGCCGGCGTTTGCCGGAGTGTTGCAAGACGCCACCGAACCACCGTCGATTACCATCGGCGCGGACGCCTTTTTGCAATGGGATCAATGGCCCGCGCTGCGGGTGGGCGTGCGTGCCTATATGCGCAGCACCTTTGACCGCACTGGCGGCAACCACTTCGCCGACGCGGCGCATTATATCCGGCAGACCGACGACCGGCATAGTGTGGCACTTGACGAAGCCGGGCCGGGAATTCTGTGGTTTGTCCGGCACAACCATTGGCACGGCAGTCCCTGGAGCTACACGGTGGATGATCGCGAGTTTGTGGTGTCGGAAAGCAGCACGGGCGATCCGACGAGGCCAGTCGAGAACTCCGTTTTTCTGCCCATGGATCTGTTTCCCGGCGGACTGACCTACACGTGGTCGATCACGAAAGGAGCGGATTTGTCATGGGTGCCAATCCCGTTTGAGCGCAGTCTGCAACTGGCGTACGGGCACACCCGGTACGGTACGGGATATTTCATTCTGTGGAAATTGATGCCGGGGCTGGCCCGGCTTTCCCGCCCCTTGGAGAGTTGGACCACAAACTCGATTCCGCCAGCGGAAGTTTTGAACTTGCTCGCGCGCTCGGGCACGGACATCGCGCCGCCGGTCGCGGAATGCAACGTGACCAATGGCATAGCCTCACTCGCGCCATTCGAGACGAGGATTCTGGTCGTTTCGCGGAGCGGTCCGGCGACAATTCGCCGCCTGGCGTTTCGCGTGCCCGACGCGGCGGCGGATGCCTTTCTGCGGGCGCGGCTGCGCGTCTGGTGGGACGACCGGGAGCAACCGTCCATCGATGCTCCGGCAGGATTGTTTTTCGGCACGGCCACCCTGATGCGCGACCCCGGCCAGGAGTATATCGTAAAATCGTTCCCGATGACGGTGAGGCATGTGGAGGGCGGATTTGAGTTCGCCACCTATTTTCCGATGCCGTTTCTCCAAAGCGCGCGCATCGAGCTGGCTGAGTCCATCGGCATGCCGCTGGGCGGGTTCGAGTGGAACGTTCGCAGCCAGCCTTACAGCGGCCCGGCGAACACCGTCGCGCCATTCCATGCCACGCATCGCGATTTTCCGCGCCCTGAGGCGGGCCGGGACTTGGTGCTACTCGACACGCGCGATGCCGAGGGCGAGGGAGACTGGTGCGGGCATCTTGTCGGCACCACGTATCAATTCACCACGGACGGAAAGCTCGGCACTCTCGAGGGCGATCCACGTTTCTTCTTTGACGACAGCTTGTCGCCGCAATGCCAAGGCACGGGTAGCGAGGAGTGGGGTGGGGGTGGCGATTATTGGGGCGGACGTGTGATGACGTTGCCGTTTGCCGGTCATCCGGTCGGACGTCCGCCCAATTTGCAAAAGACCGCGCTGAGCCGCGTGCATTCCGCGTACCGGTTCCTGCTGAGCGACCTGATGCCGTTCGGGCGAAACGCGCGCATCACACTCGAGCACGGCGGGCAGAATGAATCCACCGAACACTATGAAACCGTGACTTATTGGTATGGCCTGCCCAAGGCCGGTTTGCTGCTGACGGATGAATTTGATGTGGGCAACGAGGCCGACGAGAAGTTGCATGATTACCGGTCGCCAGACGCCACCGCGCCGGAATCATTAGCCAGCCGTTTCGAGTTGGGTGTGGACCACATTCCCGCCCGGGACGGGGGCGGCACAGCGGAGGTTTTCCCCGAGGTGGTGGATGATGGTCGCCGAACCAAGACCTGGTCGGAATTCACGGTCAAACTCGCGACGAACAACCTGGGTGTGCTGCTTCGGCGACGGTTGGATTTGCGTTACCCGAACCAGCAGGCGCGCGTCCTGGTGTCGAAAGCGGAGGGAGAGCCCAAGTGGCGTGAAGCAGGCATTTGGTACACCGCTGGCGGCAACCCGGCAGTGTTCGGCGACCCGTTGGGATTGCCAAAGGACAAGATTGCGGGGAATCCCGAAGTCGCGCCGCCCGCGCATATCCCTTGGCCTTCGAACCGTCGCTGGCGCGAGGATGAATTCATGCTGCCGCGCCAACTCACCGAGGGACGCGGGATAGTCCGCGTGCGTGTCGAGTTTCGGCCCGTCGGCTTGCCATTGTTTCCCGGCCACCCGGTCGCGGAGGAGGCATGGACCGAATTTCGGTATCGCGCGTACAGCTTTGTAATGCCGCGCGTCGCGGAGGCGGCGACAAAGCAGTGAGACTGTGGTTTAGCAGGAACTTTGCCTCGCCATCGCGGCGGCACGGCGGTCCATCTCCTCGCGCGAGACGTCCTCTTTATGCGTGGCGAACATCCATAGATGACCGAAAGGATCGGCAAGTTTGCAACTGCGGTCGCCGTAGAACTGGTCAGCCAGTGGCTTGATGACTTTTGCCCCGGCAGCCTCGGCACGTTTCACCAATGCATCCACATCCTCGACGTAAACAAGCAGGCTCACCGGCGACCCGCCAATGGACTGCGGGCTGCGGATGTCCATTTCGGGGAACTCGTCGGCCAGCATGACAATGGCTTTGCTGATGCGCAGTTCAGCGTGGCCAATGCGTCCGCCGTGCCACGGCATCCGCATGATCTCGCTGGCGCCGAAGGCCTGCTTGTAGAAGTCAATGGCCCGGGCGGCATCGCGGCAAATGATGTAGGGCGTGGCGCCCTCGTAACCTGCCGGAATCGGCTGCACTGGGGTGGTCATGGTTGAGGGGATAACGGAGCCGCGACCTTGTGTCGATGCGAAATCCTTCCGCACCGTTGACGGCACTTTGTCGTCACACTGACAAATCCGCCTTGTTACACCAGGATATCCTTCACCACTTTCCCGGCCACATCGGTCAGACGGAAATCGCGCCCCTGGAAGCGATACGTGAACTTTTCGTGATCAATGCCGAGGCAGCGCAGCATGGTCGCGTGCAGGTCATGCACATGCACGCCGTTGTTCACGATGTTGTAAGCGAAGTCGTCGGTCTCGCCGTACGTCATGCCGCCCTTGATGCCGCCGCCCGAGAGCCAGAGGCTGTAGCAGCGGGGATGATGATCCCGCCCGAAATTGTTTTTCGAGATGTCGCCCTGGCTGTAAGCCGTGCGACCGAACTCACCCCCCCAGACGACCAGCGTGTCCTCCAGCAAACCGCGCTGCTTCAGGTCCATGATGAGCGCGGCGGAGGCACGATCGGTTTCCTGGCACTGGCCGCGAATGTTTGCCGGCAGGTCGCCGTGGTGATCCCAGTCCCGGTGCAGCAATTTGATGAAACGCACCCCGCGCTCCGCCAGCCGCCGGGCCAGAATGCAGTTGTTCGCGAAGGAGGATTTGCCGGGCGTCGCGCCGTAGCTTTCGAGGACCTCCTTCGGCTCCTTGGAAATATCCATCAACTCCGGCACGCTGGTTTGCATGCGAAACGCCAGCTCGTATGCCTCGATGCGCGCGGCGATCTCGGGATCGCCCAGCGACGAGAGTTGCATGCGGTTCAAGGTCTGAACGTCATCCAGCAACCGCCGCCGCATGCTTTGGTCCACTCCAGGTGGATTCGAGAAAAACAAAACCGGATCGCCGGTGCTGCGAAATTGCACGCCTTGATGGTTGCTGGGCAAAAATCCGTTCCCCCAATAGCGTGTCTGCAACGACTGTCCCCCGTGGCCCGAGAGCATCACGATGAACGCGGGCAGGTTGCTGTTCTCCGTGCCCAGACCGTAGGAAACCCAAGCTCCGAGCGTTGGCCGCCCCGGCTGCTGATTGCCGGTGTAAAGGTAGGTGACCGCCGGATCGTGATTGATCGGATCGGTGTTCAAGGTGCGGATCAGGCAGATGTCATCCGCCACCTTCGCCGTGTGCGGGAGCAGCTCTGAAAGCTCCATGCCGCACTTTCCGTGCTTCTCGAACTTGAACGGCGAGCCGACGCAGAGCAGATGCTTCTGGCCGCTGGTCATGCCGGTGATGCGCTGCCCGTGCCGCACCGACTCGGGCAGGGGATTGCCGGTCATTTCGACCAGCTTCGGCTTGGGGTCAAACAGGTCGATGTGTGACGGCGCCCCGGACATGAACAGGTAAATCACCCGCTTGGCCTTCGGCGCGAAGTGCAGCGGATTGAGCGTTCCCGGCGTGCCTTTCGGCTTCCTCGCCTTGGTCGCGGCGAACAACTCCTCGCCGAGCATCGACGCGAGGGCGATGCCGCCCAAACCGCTGCTGGCCCGGCCAAAGAACGCCCGGCGTGAGATCGTCTTCCGAATTTCAGATTCAAACAGCATGCGCGCTCCTCAACCTTTGTTAATCACCTCGTCCAAGTTTAGCAGAATATTTCCCACCGCCGTCCAGGCCGCCAATTCGCAAATATCGATGTCCACCGGCGGTTTCGAGCCGACGTTGACCAGCTTCGATGCCGCCACGCGATCGGTCGTCATGCGTTGCAGCTCGCGCGTGTAGGCGCTCGCCAAAAGACGTTGCTCCC
>CAZMLP010000724.1:0-2557 GCA_964566745.1 uncultured Verrucomicrobiota bacterium
AAGCACCAGATCATCGAGGCAGAGGCAAGGGTGCCGACGCAATTGCGCTGCACGCTCAAGCAGATCAAGGCGGACGGGACGGACCTCGCCGCCGGGGAACCTGGTTACGACGCCAATTACAACATCAGCGGCGCGGCGGGCACGATTAACAACGAGATCAACGTGCCGCAGAACAGCCTGGATAATTATTATCTCTCCAGCGCGGCGGCGGTCACGTACACCGCGTTCCCGGTGTTGAAAACCGAGGCCGAGGCGGCGTCCAGCTCAGGGACCGCCTGGCCTTCATTCTACAATGACCCCAGCCGCAAGGTGAGCATCGATCATTTGCCGGACCCGCGGCAAACGGAGTTGCAAGACTGTTTCCGGAGGCAGGAAATGATTCAGGCCGAGCGGGCACGCATCGCCGGATTGACCGAGCGGCAATCGGCGGCGGCGTTTGAGGGCGGCCGCGTTCCCTACACCGGGAATATCACCACGGACACGGACAAGGCTGATTTCCGGGCGCGGTTCGCGGACAAGATTCGGCAGTTGGCAACGGAGTTCCTGCAAGGGATCACCAACACCATCCAGACCGACGTGCCGAATGCCGATGTGCGTTGGGGCGATTACCGCAACAACAAGCGTCTGGGTGCGAACTTGCCTGATGACGAGATCGAGCGATTCAAAACCAACGTGTTCGACCCGCGCATTGCGAACTTGCAGACCGCCCGGACGGCCACCGCCGCCGCGGCCACGCCGCCTGCGGCTCCAAGACCGCCACCCGGCGCCCCGGCCAGTTGATTTTGCATGAATTTTTTCACCAAACCTGCTATTAATTCCCAATAGGAAAGCATCCCTATGAAAGCGTCCCCAATCCGCAGAACGCGCCGGAAATCGAGCGGTCCGTCGCGCAGTTTTTTCCAGCAACCCGCCACCCAACCGGCTTTCTTTACGGGCACGGACGCGACCGTGCATCGCAAGTGCGAGGAGTGCGCGAATGAGGACAAGTCGGTTCAGCGCGCCGAGGCCGCCGGGGCGCTGGCCCCGGCCCGCGCGCCGACGGGAGGAGCCGTCCGTTACATCCATTCTTTGCCGCGCGGCGGCGAGCCGATGCCAACAGGCGTTCGGGGCTTTTTCGAGTCGCGGATGCAGACCGATTTGGGGGCGGTGCGAATTCACCATGACGCGGAAGCGGCACAGTCCGCCTCGGCGTTGCACGCTCAAGCTTATACTGTGGGCGAGGACATTGTGTTCAATCGCGACAAATACGCGCCGGACACGGAGTCGGGGCGGGAACTGCTCGCGCACGAGCTGGTTCACGTCATGCAGCAGCGTGGCGGGGCTCCGGGCGGGAAACGCGTGCAAATGATGCCCGAGGACACGGCAGCTCCGGGAGACCAGGAGCCGGATCAAAAACCAAAAGCCGGGGCTGCCGCCGTGCCGGAGGAAGAAGGGCAGGCCGCCCCGGGTGACGCGAAGGCCGCCCAAGAGCAGGAAAAGGCCGCCAAGGCCGGCGGAGAAAAACTCTCGGAGCCGGTGCCGATCGCGAATTTCGCCACGTTTGGCAAGCCGACGACCCACACGGATTTCGCGAAGTTCGTAAAATTTGACGGAAAGACCGACGCGGTGTTCGACGGCGGCGTGGGCCAGACGCAAAACCTCAAGGGAGTGCCCGCCAAGGATTGCAGCGGCTGCTCCGGCGATGAATGCGTCCATGTTACCGGCACATTGCAGGTCACCTACAGCGTGAGCACAACGGTCACGTTGCCGGACATGCCCGCGGGCTTGACCCCGTGCCAGGAGAAGATCGTGGGGGATGCCATTAACAACAAGATCGCGCCGCATGAGGGGCAGCACGTGTCCGCGTTCAACACCTATAACGGCACAGTGAACCTGCCGATCAATTACACCGGCTGCAAATCCGGTTTGGAGAAAGCCGTCCAGGCGATCCACGACACTCACGCCGCGGCGCGCGAGGCCGCGGCCCGGGCAAAGAGCGCGGCGCTCGATCCGTTCGTCGTGTCTGTTAATCTTGATTGCGTGGACGCGCCGCCGCCCAAGAAGCCATAATGGCGTGACCTTGCCCTCCAACTCTTTGGATTCATCGAAATGAGCCGAACGCAGAAATCATCGGAAATCGACGGGGTTCCCGCCGGCGACTCGTGGGGAACCTTGCTGGAGTTGATGCGCGATATTGTGGGTGAGCGGCTGCAAGCTCATTTCAAGAATCACGGAGCCCCGGCGGCACGCTTCGAGCAAGACTCGCGCTGGCAGATGTTTGACCGTTTGGTGCCGGAGGGCGGGCAGTTGAGCCACGCGGAGAAGCTGGTCTTTTTGCTGGCGTTGACGCCGCACCTGCAACCCGGCTTTTGGGAGAGCATCATCCTGCATCTCGCGCCAAACGGTGGTGACTTTCCCGAGCTGGGCGGTGTGAAGGGAAGCCAGCATCGCGGCATGCTGCCGACGGGCGAGACCGCGCAGTTCATCGTCGCGGGCATGGACGCCGCCGCCCGTTTGGAACTGCAGCGAGTCTTTGACACCAAGCACCTGTTTCACCAGCGACAAATGCTCTGGCTGG
>CAZMLP010000725.1:0-4710 GCA_964566745.1 uncultured Verrucomicrobiota bacterium
CAATTTTCCCGGCAGAAATTCGAGACTTCGACGACGCCCCGGAGGAAGACTTGCTTGCCGAAGCGTTCCGCCGCAACCGTCGCTGCCCGCGCGTGCAAGGCTTCTTGGGCGGAATCGCGCGCGCGCAAGTCCGCCGCCGTCGGAAAGCCGGGCAATATCGTCACGCGGCGAGTAAACGGCCCGGCGGCGGCGCAGGGCAAACCATTTCTGGACGCATCGTGTCCGCCCGGCGGGAAATCCCTTCCAGAAATTGGCTTGGCCGTTTTCTGCCAATTGATCCATAAATCGCCCATGCTCAAAGTCTACGCTTACGCCAATTGCGACACCTGCCGCAAGGCGCTGAAGTTTCTGGGGGAGCGAAAGATTCCACATGAGGTGCTTGCCATTCGCGAGCAGCCGCCGACCCTCGCCGAATTGAAGCGGATGCTGGCCCAATATGATGGTGATCTTCGCAAATTGTTCAACACCTCCGGCCAGGACTACAAGTCGCTGAACCTCAAAGACAAGCTTCCCACGATGAAAACCGACGAGGCTCTGAAACTTTTGGCTGGCAACGGCAAATTGGTGAAGCGGCCCTTCGTCCTCGCAAAAGACTTTTGCCTGGTGGGGTTCCAGCCGGACGAGTGGGCAAAGCTGAGATTCTAGCAGAGAGCCAGTGTCAGGATGACAATCGCGCCGGAGTCCGGATTACGCCCTCACTTTGAACTCGACCGACTCAATGGCAGCGTTGCCGGATTTTTGGAACGGGCGTGGCATGGGCTGAGTATTGCCTTTCTCATCGACGGTCCGGCAACGGAACGTGTAATCCCCCGCTGGAAGCCCCGGTAACAAAGCGGCCCAATGCACTTTGGTCAATCGAATCGGCCACGAAAGTGGCTTGCCAGCCGTGTCGAAACCGCGAGTCCCGCTCAACACCTTCCCGTCCGGCAAACCACCCCAATGTTTTGGGGGAGGCAGGATTTCAGCATCCGCCCACGGAGCGTTGAGATAGTAGGGATCCCCGCCCGGCAGGTCGGCAGCGCTGGATTGCACCCAAACCTGCACTTTGGACAGGCCCGACGTGCCGACTTGGGCGTAACCGGTCACCGGAAAAGCTCGGCCCGCCTTCACCTCGTTGGGCACGGATAGCGTGGCGGCAAAAGTCTTGAGTGTGCTGTCCACGTCATTGTTGCCATCAGCGTACGTGTCATTGGCGTGAAAAAGATTGGTCAGCGTGATTTGGGTAACCCATTTGATCGATTTGAACCCGTAGGCCTCGGGAACCACCACACGCACCGGGCCGCCGCGCACGCTGTCGAGCCATTCGCCGTTAAGTTTGTAGCAAAGGATCACCGGCGGCAGGTCGAACGGATCGTCCAGCACGCGATCCACCGGCAACGAGCTGCGGAACATCTGCTGCGGGTCGTCATTGTGATAACCGTGATAAAAGACGCGGCGCAAATTCTCGCGCGGCTGCGTGAGCCAGACCACGTCCCGCAATGGCACGCCTTCCCATATGCCGGTGCCAAGCGGGCAGCCGATGTTCAGGCAGGTCATCGTTTTCGCGAAGCGCACAGCGCGTTTCTCCGCGAGTTTCATCAAGCCGGGAAAATCAAGCGCCGTGCCGTCCTTGATGGTCAGCGAATTGCGAATTTTCGCTGGATTTTCCGGGTCGGCGACCACCTCGAGTTTCCAAGTGTCCCGCGTCAGACCGACTGCGCGTTTCTTGTCCTCGGAGAGCCTGTGCGGGAACGGTCGACCGCGCGAAACATCGCGAAATTGGGCCGAGGGAGTGAAATACGGCTCAAGGGTCTCAATGGCTTTGGTCAATTCCGATGACGGCAGGTCCGAGTCTGCCAGCAAAGGCGAAAATTGCAGCGCCGTCGCCCCAACCGCACCCATCCGTAGAAAATGACGTCGGCTTAACCGCCGGTGATCTAGCAGAAAACGCTCCGCGTTGTTCAATGAGGTTGGCACGGCAAGCCCGGCGCAATGGCAGGTGTTATTGCTTGGACGCTATCGGGAAGCGGGAATGGAAGCAATCAGCGAAATGGGGGCAAATCTGATTTTCGTGCCAGGAGAGGAAGAGCTTTCTTTCGTGTTTCGTGTTTTACGGCTTGGCGGCGGCGCGCGGTCGTTTAATTTTGGCGCAGACACCTATGCGCAGACAATGTTTTGGTTCCACTGGTAATGGGGTGACGGGGCTCGGCGGCTTTTCCAGCCCCGTCCAATTTCTTTCCACAGTATTGATGGCAACGATGCTGGCAGGCCCCATCCTTCACGCCGCCGATCCATTCGCCGAAAATGTTCGCACGACGGACCCCGTTTCGCCCGAGCAGGAGCGCAAGGGTTTTCACTTGCCGCCCGGTTTTGAAATTCAACTCGTCGCCGCCGAGCCGGACTTGCGCAAGCCGATGAACATGGCGTTCGACGGCAAAGGTCGCCTGTGGGTGACCGAGTCGCGCGAATATCCATTTCCGGTGCCGGTTGGCCAGCCGGGGCGCGATTCGATTCGCATTTTCTCCGATTTCGACGAGAGCGGCCGCGCGCGCAAGATGCAGATTTTTGCGGAGGGATTGAACATTCCCATTGGCATTTACCCTTACAAGAACGGTTGTTTCGCGTGGAGCATTCCGAATATCTGGTGGTTCGAGGACACGGATGGTGACGGCAAGGCGGACAAGAAGGAATTGCTTTATGGCCCGTTCGACCACACTCGGGACACGCACGGCAACCAGTCCTCCTTCAACCGCGGTTTCGACGGCTGGCTTTACGCGACGCACGGGTTCAATAACGACTCGCATGTGCGCGGGCGCGACACTCACCAAGTGGACATGAACTCGGGGAATGTTTATCGCATCCGCCTCGATGGCTCGCGGATCGAGCATTACACTTGGGGGCAGGTCAACCCGTTTGGCATGGATTTTGACCCGCGCGGCAATATTTACACAAGCGATTGCCATAGCATGCCCATCTATCAATTGCTCGCGGGCGGCTACTATCCAAGCTTCGGCAAGCCGCACGACGGGCTGGGTTTCGCGCCGGTGGTGATGGAGCATTTGCACGGGTCCACGGCGATCGACGGTCTTGTTTTTTACAACGACAACCTCTGGCCGGCGGAATACCAGGACAACGTTTTCATCGGCAACGTGATGACCAGCCGGTTGAACCGCGATCATCTCGTTTTCAACGGCAGTTCTCCGCGAGCGATGGAATTGCCCGACTTCTTGACGGCGGATGATCCATGGTTCCGGCCGGTGAATAATGTTCTCGGGCCGGATGGCGCGCTGTATGTCGCGGATTTCTACAACCGCATCATTGGCCACTATGAAGTGCCGCTGCAGCATCCGGGACGCGACCGGGAGCGCGGCCGTCTCTGGCGCATTGTGTATCGCGGTCCGGATGGCAAGGCGAAGCTGCACCGGCGCACGCTGGATCTCACACAAGCGAACTCCGACCAGTTGATTGGCGAGTTGAAGGATCCGAACCTCACCTGGCGGATGCTGGCGATGAACGAGTTGGTGGACCGCTTTGGCAAGACAGTGGTTCCCGCCGAGGAGCGCGCTTACAATCGCGCGGCCTCGGCGGCCAAAAGGTCCACCGAGAGCGGCTACCAGGCGGCGCACCTCCTGTGGGCGCTGTATCGGGACGGCGCTTTGAATTACGAGGAGATCCGCAAGGCGGCGACCAACCCGAACGCGTTGGTGCGGGTTCACGCCATGCGCGTGTTGAAGAACATCGCCGGCTGGAGCCCGCCGTACACGCGACTGGTGCTGGACGCATTGAAGGACAGAGACGCCCTCGTGGCCCGCTGCGCGGCCGAGGCGATTGGCGAGCATCCGCGTTATGACCTCCTTGCGCCGCTGCTGGATGCACGCCGGCGGATACCGACCAACGACACGCACTATGTTTACGTGGCGCGCAAGGCGATTCGCGATCTGCTGCTGGATGACAGCATCAGCGCCAAAGTGCTTTCGTCGAGCTGGACCGAGTCCGACCGCGCGATCTTTGCCGACGTGGCGGTTGCTGTCCCCTCGGCGAACGCCTCGACACTGCTGCTGCGCGAGTTGCCAAGATTGTCTCAAGAGGCGAATCCGGTTCCGCCGGTCGCCGAGGTGTTGAAGCACGCGGCTCGTTACGCGCCCGAGGCGGAACTCGGCCGTTTGGCCAGTTTCGCGCGCCAGCAATTGCCCGCGGGCAATGACGCGGCGCTCTACCGGGAGCTGGACCGGCAGTTCACGTTGTTCAAGTCGGTGGAGCAGGGGCTGCAGCAGCGCGGCGTCAAACAACCGCCAGTCATTCGCGATTGGGGCATGGAATTGGTAAACCGGTACTTCAAGTCAATGCCCGGCGCCCAGGACAGCTCGCTGTGGACCGCGCTGCCGTTTGACTCGGATTCGACCGACGATCCGTGGGGCTACGAAAAACGGCATTGCACCGACGGCGTGGACCGGCGGCTGTTCTCCAGCCTCCCGTTTGGGGAGTCGCTAACGGGCGTGATTCGTTCACCCGAGTTCGAGGCGCCGGAGCGGATCAGCTTCTGGCTTTGCGGTCACGACGGCTTTCCGGACAAGACCGCGCAGAAACTCAACGCCGTGCGGTTGCGCGACGCGGTCACGGGCGGGGTGCTCGCGGAGACGTTCGCGCCGCGCAATGACGTGGCGCGCAAGATCACTTGGGACACCGCCTCATTTAAGGGACGGCGAGTGTTGGTGGAGGCGACCGACGGCG
>CAZMLP010000726.1:0-3158 GCA_964566745.1 uncultured Verrucomicrobiota bacterium
TGTAGCCCCCATGAACGAAATCGCACCCCAAACCCAGACCGGAGCCAAGGCGCGCCCGGCGGCCGACGCGCCCGCCTGGATGAGCCGGCGCACGTTCGCCATCATCTCGCACCCGGACGCCGGCAAGACGACGCTGACGGAGAAGCTGCTTTTGTATGGCGGCGCGGTGCAACTGGCCGGCTCGGTCACCGCGCGCAAGAACCAGCGTGCCACCACCTCGGACTGGATGGAGCTGGAGCGCAAACGCGGCATCTCGATCAGCTCGACGGTGCTGCAGTTCGATTACGACGGTTATCACATCAACCTGCTCGACACGCCGGGTCACAAGGATTTTTCCGAGGACACCTATCGCGTGCTCACGGCGGTGGACTCCGTGGTGATGGTGATCGACGCCGGCAAAGGCATCGAGGCGCAAACGCGCAAACTCTTCGAGGTCTGCCGCCAGCGTGGCGTGCCCATTTTCACGTTCATGAACAAGTGCGACCGCCCCACGCGGGACCCGCTGGGGCTGCTGGACGAGTTGGAGCGTGTGCTTGGCATCAAGGCGTTTCCGGTGAACTGGCCCGTCGGGTCGGGCGCGGATTTTCGGGGCGTATATGACCGTCACTCGCGCCAAATGCATTTGTTCGAGCGCACCATCGGTGGCCAGTACCGCGCGCCGGTGGACATTGGCGGATTGAGCGATCCCGTGATTCGGGAGCGACTGGACGACCAAACCTTTCACAAGGTCACCGAGGAGCTTGAAATGCTCGAGCTCGCGGGCGAGGTGTTTGACGAGGAGGCGGTGCTCGCGGGCCAGACCACGCCGGTCTTTTTCGGTAGCGGCGTGAACAACTTTGGCGTGCAACTGCTGCTGGACGGTTTTCTCAAGCACTCGCCACCGCCGAAAGCGCGTGTCGTCGCGGGAGAAACCGTGCCGCCAACTCGTCCGGATTTTTCCGGCTTCATTTTCAAGATTCAGGCGAACATGGATCCGCGCCACCGGGATCGCATCGCGTTCCTGCGAGTCTGCACGGGCAAGTTCGAGCGCGACATGACCGTCACCCACGCGCGCACCGGAAAAACCGTGCGCCTCTCCAGCTCGCACAAACTCTTCGGCAACGAGCGCGAGACGTTGAACGAGGCTTATCCCGGTGACATCATCGGCCTGGTGGGCCATTCGGATTTCGGCATCGGTGACACGCTCACCACGGACGCAAGGCTCGTGTATCACGAGATCCCGCGTTTCACACCGGAGGCGTTCGCCTATCTGCACAATCCGAACACCGCGAAGTACAAGCAGTTCCGGCAAGGCTTGGACCAATTGTTGCAGGAGGGCGTCATCCAGGTGCTGCACTTGCGGGATTCAGCCACGAAGATTCCGTTGCTCGCGGCGGTCGGCCCCCTGCAATTTGAGGTGGTGCAATACCGGCTCGAAAGCGAGTACGGCGCGACATCGCGTTTGGAGCAGGCGCCGTGGACCGTCGCCCGCTGGCTTCCGGCCGGCCTGACTGACGCCGATCTTGATGCCCTCTCGTTGCCGACCGGCTCCCGGCTCGCGCGCGACATCGATAACCACGTCGTGGCCCTTTTCTCGAACGACTGGTCTGCCGATTATTTCATGCAGACCAATCCGCGTGTGCCCCTCTCGAAGCTGCCGCCGGAAAAGAAGGTGGAGTGAGCTGGTTTGGCGGTTACGAAATTTTCTGGAGGGCCCGTCACCCTTCCTTCCGCGCCTTGGCGTGACCGGGGCGGGTCCATAATTGGCGAATACCGAGCATGGTCGCGCCCATCATCATCAAGGCCACGGGTCCTGGTTCCGGCACGACACTGGTGAAAGCGATGCTGTCGAGAACGTTATAGGCGGCCGGGATTGTGGAGCCGGACTGAATGGTCAAAATGACGTTTTGGCCGGCCACCCCGTTAAGGTCATAATAAAGAGTCCGGGCGGTATTGTCCGCCGGACTTGTCCCTCCCGCCAATTGCAGCGGCGCGGCGTCAATGGAAACCACCACTCCGTTCAGCAAACCTTTGAGTTCCAGATAACGAGCGTCCGCAGGCACAACGCCGATTTGCGAAATATAAGTTTCGCGGTGGTAAGGCCCCGCCAACACGACGGCGTATTTGCCATCCGGGGCGAGGAATTGCGCCCAACTCGAACGGGCGTCGTACAAGCTGGCGTAACCCTCGGTTTCAGCCGCCCCAGCGCGGTTATAACCCAATTGGTCCACCAGCCGATCGTAAACGACGAGTCGCCATCCGGGAATCAAATCGGCAGCGGCGCCATGGCCTTCCGTCGGAGAGTCGTACACCACATTGGCAATGTTGGCCTGTTCGAAGTCCAGATTAACGAAAGGCCCGGCCAGGATGTGCAAAGACACGCCCAGCACCATGACGAACGCCGTGGCCAATTTGAAATAAGTCCTCTGGCAATGCATAGGTCCTCACCGAATCAGTTTTAACCATCCCGCTTCACTCAATGAGGCCACATATTGGCGGTCCGCGTAAAGCGAGTTCGCAGGCTGATGGGCAGGATTTGTCTTCGTGACTGCGCGGATCAAACCGCGCGCGCCCTTCTCGAAGCTGCCGCCGGGAAAGAGGACCGATTGCTTACGGTCGCGGGGTGTAAGCGAGGCGACGGCGAACATCCGCCTCGACTTGCGATAGCGGCTTGCTGGTGGTGGAAACCAATCCTGCCGCCACGCCACTGACATAAGCCGTCGAGAACGAGGTTCCCTGGCCCAGGTAGGCCTGGTTGTTGTATTGCACCACATCCGCGCCCGGCGCCATGACATCGATGAACGGCCCGCGATTCGCGTAAGTGGCAAGCTGGCCGGAGCGGTCCCCGGCGGTCACCGCGATCACCTCGGGATAGGCTGCCGGATAGGTGGGCGTGGTCACCGGCGTGTTTCCGGCCGCGCCCACAAAGATCGCGCCCTGCTGGTGCGCGCTCTGGATAATTTGCTGGACGAACGGGCTGTCTCCCGCGCTGCCCAAACTCATATTGATGATCGTCGCGCCGCCCGCCAGCGCGGCATCGATTCCCTTGCCGACGTCGAACGTGGTGGTGCTCTCGCTCGCGCCATAAACATCCACCGGCAGGATGCGCACCGGCGTGCCATTGGCGCTCTCGGCCGAAATATCCACCACGAAGGAATAGCTCGCCGCCTTCGCCTTCG
>CAZMLP010000727.1:0-2121 GCA_964566745.1 uncultured Verrucomicrobiota bacterium
GGCGCCTGGACCATGACCAAGAACTACCGCATCGGCTGGGTCGGCAGCGGCAACTGGTGCAATTACACCCGTAACTTCCCTGACAACGGCCAGGGTGGCTGGTGGAAGGTGTACGTGGCGCTCTCCTATGCGGGCGAGGCGGACGGCCAGCTGTCCGGCAGCTTGGACGTCGTGACCAGCGGTGTGGGCACGGACACGCAAACCACTTCCAATGTGGGCCAGTTCAGCGCGCCCGGCTCGGGTGGCTGGGGCAACGACAACTTGGTGCCGATGAAGACCGCCACCGGCGCGGATGCCCTCGTCAAATTGAAAGGCAAGAGCACTGTTCGCTTCAACATGGTGAGTGGCGACTACGACTTCCTCATGTTCAGCGCCGCGCCTCCTCCCCCGCCCAGTGTCACTGCGGTGCCGCAAGACAGCGTCTCGCGCACGAACTTCGTCGCCGACTGGACGCTCGCGGACGCCGATTCTCAAGTGGTGGTTAGCACCATCAAAGTCTCGGTGGACGGCGTTGACGTCACTTCCAAGGCGCAATCGACCAAGACGGCCACTGGCGCGACCATTCACCTCGACCTGAGCGGCACCACCTTCACGGCCGGGGAGCACGCCTACACCCTGACCTTCTCCGACAATTCCAATCCTCCCCAGAGCGTGAGCGCTCCCGGCAAGATTGTTGTGAATCCTTATCCCGCCGAGGGCATCTTCACCATCGAGGCGGAGGACTTCAACTACTCCACCGACGACACCACTGGCGCTGGCCAGACCAACCCCATGAAGGGCACTGAAGGCCAGGACGTGGATGTGATGCCGTATGACGGCGGCGCCTACGCCGGTCTTAACGCCATCAAGGGCATCGACTACAACAACGCCGACGGCAACGACTCCGATCAATACCGCACCGAGCATGACGCCGGCGGCGAGAACGAGGTCAACATCGGGGGCAGCAACGGCAACCGCTTCTCGAATGACCGCGGCTCCTTCACCCTCTCGAACAACTACAAAATCGGCTGGGTGGGCAGCGGTGACTGGTGCAATTACACCCGCAATATCCCGACGAACACCTACAACATCTGGGCGGCCCTCTCCTACGACGGTCGCGGCGGTGGCCAGCTCAATGGCTCGCTCGACATGGTCACTTCCGATCCGACCAAGGCCAACCAGGTGACCAAGCCCCTCGGCACATTCAACGCTCCCGGCTCTGGTGGCTGGGGCCGTAACGAGCTGGTTCCCATGAAGGACACCAGTGGCAACATCGCCTCCGTCAGCTTGGGCGGCAAGCAAACCCTCCGCTTCAACATGGTCAGCGGCGATTATGACTACTTCATTCTCGTCCCGACCCAGGGTGGTGGCGGCGGCGACAAGCCCAAGATCACCGGCATTACGGTAAACGCCAACGGCAGCCTGACCATCACATGGACCGGCGGCGGCACCCTGCAATCCGCCCCGGTCGTGACCGGCCCCTGGTCGGACGTGACGGGCGCGACCAGTCCGTTCACCTTCACGCCCACGGCGAGCCAAAAGACATTGTTCGGACGTATCAAGCAGTAATCCGAAACATCTGAAATCACGAGCAGACCGGGCTTCCGCCCGGTCTGCTTTTTTGTACCGAGGGACCGTCAACGCGAATTTAGTTCACCTCCGTGGTCGTTGCCCGTAACCTCCCTGCGCAACACCCGAACCAAGCCGTGAAGAGTATTCGCGCCCCCCTTTCCGCGTTACGCAGGATTCTCCGCTTAAGTTTCCTTTTGTTGGTCGCCCAACCTGCCGTCCAAGCGTTGGACTGGATGTCCGGTGAGGGTTTCCGCCACGCGCGACTTGCCGTGCCGGCCGCCGGAAAAGCCGGCTTTCAAAAACTGGAGGCGCGCCAATTGGGCATCAATTTCACCAATCACGTTTCACTCCAACGGACGATCCTGAATCGTAATTTGCTCAATGGTTCCGGCGTGGCGGCGGGCGATGTGGATGGGGACGGCTTGTGCGATTTGTTTTTTTGCGGCTTGGAGTCCGGCAACGTGCTCTACCGAAATCTCGGTAACTGGAAGTTTGTCGATGCCACCAGGGAGGCGGGACTGGCATTTCCGGCCCAGGACTCGACCGGCGCGGTCTTCGCGGACGTGGATG
>CAZMLP010000728.1:0-1762 GCA_964566745.1 uncultured Verrucomicrobiota bacterium
CGCGAACGGTTCCATGCCGGTCATCCGGCTCAAGATGTCCTCGACCTGCCAGCAAAGTGCGGTGACAAGGCGGAAGTTGTCCGGCGAGGCGGTGTCAGTGCCGGCGTATCGGAGCGTGTTCAACGCCGTCAAATAGAGCACGGCGAGGTAATCGCGCCGGTCGGGAGCGCCGTTGGAAAACCGGACCGCGTGGCGGCGGATCGAGGTGATGACCCGGCAAAGCCGGAGCAGGTCCTCCGAGGACGCGCCCAAGTGGCTGGCAATACGGCGGATGGGTTCCAAGGTGGCCTCAGTGTCCGTGAAATTGTCGATGAGCAGCCGCTCCAATTGCATCACGTTGTCCCCGAAATTGTGCGCTTCGGGCTTCAGTTCCAGGCACCAGAGCCGGGCGTAGATTTCCAGCTTGGCGAAGTCAAACAAGGTGGGCGCCACAGTGGTTTCGCCGAAGTCCAGGAACCAAACGTCATTCGGGTCGGCAAGCACGTTGCGCGGGTGGAGATCGCCGTGAATGACGGAGAACTGGACTTCCAGCTCCAAGAGGCGGTGGATCAAGCCATCCCGTTTCCTGCCGAGCAGGTGGTGGTGAAGATGGGCCTCCTTGCCGAACGCGACATCCCACATCAGCGGGGCGCGAAAACGTTCCCGGTCGGCCTCGCGCGTGAAGTCAAATTTGCCGAACAATTTGCATTCCGACGGCGAGGCGTCTTTCGGGCCGGGATGCCACATCTTCCACCATTTTTTCAAAGGCGCGACCTGGCCGCCAGTGTGCCAGGGGCTGAGCACGAGGAACACGCGGGCGACCAAACGATCCAGCAGTTCCGCGCTGGCCCCGCCAAGGATCACATTTTCCAAAGCCTCCGCGCGCAACAGGTCACCACCCAAAAACGAGCCAATGATCGTGGCGCGTGGCGGCCCGCCGGCTTGAGGAAGCGAACCGGTTTCCGCCAGCGACACAGAATAGAGATTCTCGCTGCGCGACATGAAAGGATGCACCCGGTCCGCCAAGAAGACGCGGAACCGGTTCCATTCCTCGCGCACCTTGCAGGCGGGACCGGTCTTGGCCAGCAGAGGTGATCCCCAAGAAGAGTTGAAAACATCCGGCACATCAGGACCGGCAAACGATGGGTCAAGCGCGGGCGGGCGGGACAGACGTGGACGGAATACCACGACGTCACTGCCCCCCAAGCCGCTGGTGAACCGCTTGAGGCCAACCACCTCCGAGAAGCGCCGCCAACTGTGCCAAAGCACACCGGCAATCATCTCCGGATGGAGCGGCGGCGAGGACGGCTCCGGACGGACCAGCGCATCATTGATGACGCACCGGGTGCGGCGAAGCACGACCCGGCAAACCACATCCCCGGCCGGACCGGACTTGACGCAAAACTCCTGCTCGGCGTCCTCGCCCGCGTCGAGCTTGGCCATGGTCACGAGCAGGCATGACTCTGCGCCAATGCCAACCCGCTTTAGCGTTGCCAGCCCGGTTGGTTCGACTTGGAGGCCGGCATCGTCCTCCTGCGCCGGAAGGCCGGGACATGGGATCATCAGATTCACCGGCTCGTCAAAGACGCCCGTTGCGAACAAGTGTGCGGCTGGTCCGGATGATGTCGTTGGGGGAGTTGTCATAGCGTTAGGTGAATTGGGGCATTGCGCGGCGCGGTCATTTGGAACCGCTCCGCCGGACCTCTTGCACCCATCCCTCCAGAAACCGTTCCAGCGCGGACGAGAGGCCTTTTGATTCTTGGACCAAGTGGAAGTCGCGAAT
>CAZMLP010000729.1:0-7494 GCA_964566745.1 uncultured Verrucomicrobiota bacterium
TGAGGAGGTCGCCGAGAAAACTCCCGGGCGCATCGTCAAGGAGATCATCGATCCGGCGGTCGGCCTGATGCCCTATCAAGCCCGCAAACTCGCGGCGGCGCTTGGTCTCAAGGGGGATTTGATCGGCGCGGCCACGAAGATGTTCACGGGCCTCTACAAAACGTGGTGGGAATGCGATGCCGCGATGGTGGAGATCAACCCGCTGTGCATCGTCACCGGCCTGGATGGGAAGGACACCTTGACCTGCCTCGACGCCAAGATCGGCCTCGACGACAACGCGCTCTATCGCCACAAGAACATCATGGAGATGCGCGACCTCACCGAGGAGGCGCCATTGGAGATCGAGGCGAGCAAGTTCAGCCTCAATTACATCAAGCTCGAGGGCAGCATCGCCTGCCTTGTGAACGGCGCCGGCCTGGCCATGGCCACGATGGACATCATCCAGCATTTCGGCGGCAAGCCGGCGAACTTCCTTGACGTGGGCGGCGGCGCCAGCAAGGAGCAAGTGACTGCGGCCTTCCGCATCATTTTGCAGGATCCCGCCGTGCGCGGCATCTTCGTGAACATTTTCGGTGGCATCATGGATTGCAACGTGATCGCCACCGGCATCGTCGCCGCCGTGCAGGAGACCGGCCTGAAGCTGCCGTTGGTGGTTCGCCTCGAGGGCAACAACGTTCAAGCCGGCAAGAAAACTTTGGCTGACTCCGGCCTGACCATCATCAGCGGTGACAGCATGGCCGACGCCGCGCAGAAGGTCGTCAAGGCGGTTGGCGCGGCCTGATTCACCCATTCTGCCATGCTCCAAGTCACCGAGGTTGCCTTTAGTTGCTACGCCGTGTCCGACCTGCCGAAGGCGCGCGCGTTCTATGAGGGCGTGCTCGGCTTGAAACCGAACGCGACCACCAGCCCGCAATGGGTCGAATATGAGATCGGGCCTCATGCCCTCTCCATCGGTTGCGCTCCGGGGTTCAATCCGAGTCCTGACGGCTGCACCGTTGCGCTGGAGGTGGCCAACTTTGACGAGGCCATCGCCCATCTGCGCGCCAAAAATGTGAAGTTCCGCATGGAGCCGTTCACCTCGCCGGTTTGCCGCATGGCGATGGTGTCCGACCCGGACGGCAACACGGTTTGCATCCACAAACGGAACGCCGGTTAATTTCCTCTTTCCCATGTCCATTCTTGTAAAAGCAGACACCAAGGTTCTTGTTCAAGGTATCACCGGCGCTTTCGGCGCGCGGCACGCCCAACTCAGCCTCGCTTACGGCACTCAGGTCGTCGCTGGCGTCACGCCGGGCAAGGGCGGGCAGTTGTTTGAGAACAAGGTGCCAATTTTTGACACGGTCTCCGAGGCGGTGAAGGCCACCGGCGCGACGGCTTCCGCCGTTTTCGTTCCCCCGCCCTTCGCGGGCGACGCCATCTTGGAGGGCGTTGACGCCGGACTCGATTTGGTGGTTTGCATCACCGAGGGCATTCCCGTGAACGACATGGTGAAGGTGAAGCATGCCATGCGCGGCGCGAAGACCCGCCTCATCGGGCCAAACTGCCCTGGCATCGTGACCCCGGGAGATGGCAAAGACTCGCATGGCGGCTGCCGCATCGGCATCGCCCCCGGTTACATTCACAAGAAGGGTAACGTCGGCGTCGTCTCCCGCAGCGGAACGTTGACCTACGAGGCCGTCTGGCAGTTGACCTGCCGGGGCGTTGGCCAAAGCACCTGCGTCGGTATCGGTGGCGACCCTGTGAACGGCACTTCGCACCTGGATGTGATCAAGATGTTCATGGCTGATCCCGAGACCAGGGGAATCATCATGATCGGCGAGATCGGCGGCAGCGCCGAGGAGGAGGCCGCCGAGTGGATCAAGGCCAACGGAACCAAACCAGTGGCCGGTTTCATCGCGGGCGCCACCGCCCCTCCAGGACGCCGGATGGGCCATGCGGGAGCAATTGTCAGCGGGGGAAAAGGCACTGCCGCCGCGAAGATCGACGCCTTCAAAGCCGCCGGCATTGGCGTGGCCGCGACGCCGTCCGAGATGGCGGACACCCTGCTGAAAATGATGTGACACCGCTTTTTGGCCGGAGAGCCTGCCTGAAAAGCTTTACCCGCCCCGGCCATCCCGGCACTCTCAGCGCGTCTCATGGCGCTGATTGATTTCATCCTCAACGCCGCCGCCTTGCTGTTGTGGGTCAACTGGCGATCCCTCGGCATGCCCGCCGCCATCCCCGCCCAGGGAATTTCGCTCGCCTCCACTCTTCGTCGCGCGGAAACAAGGCCAGTCCATCGCTGGCGCTATTTCGCCGCTCTGGTCACCCTGCTGCTTTTGCGTCCGCTCCTTTATTGGTTCATGGGCGGTGCCGTGAATTGGACAGCGCATTTGGAGCTGGGCGCGGTTTCCTTGCATTTTCGCGCGGACTTTTTCAATCGCATTGCCCTCTACTCGTTGCTCTCGTTTGTTTGGTGGCTGTTGGTTTTCTATTACTCGCTGCTTCTGCTCGCGGCGCTGAACCACAAACTCCCGGACTCGGACGCCTGGAGCCGCCTGGTTCGCTTGCATCTGTGGCCGTTCGGTCGCTGGCCGTGGCCGGTTCAATTGCTTTTGCCCTCCCTGAGCGCCGCGCTGCTTTGGTGCCTGCTCTCGCCCCTGCTGGCGCGCATGAATATCCTGGTCCCGGCCCGCTCGAACCTTCATCTCGCTCAACAAGCCGGTGTCATGGCCTTGGTCGCCCTTTTGGCGTGGAAATATTTGTTAATGGGGGCTCTCTTTCTGCACTCGGTCAACAGTTACGTTTATCTTGGGAACCATGCTTTTTGGGGGTACGTAAAGGCCACGGCCAAGCAAATCTTGTGGCCGGTGGGATTTCTGCCGCTCACGTTTTTCAAAATCGACTTCGCCCCTTTGCTCGGTGTGGTGGCGATTTGGTTTGCCGCCAAGTACGGAGCGCTCGGCTTGACTCATCTCTACGCGCGCCTCCCGTTGTAATCCGATGCTCGGCGATTGAACAAAACGGCGGTCTCGCCCCGCCACCGTGGGTTGGCATGTCTTTCCGCCAAATTCGCCATCCAAATGGCAGTGGAAACTTCGCCAGCCGCCAAGCTCACCTGCGATGGCAGGGAGAGGCGTTGACGAGCCGCTTTTCCCTTTCCATGGCGGCCCGGCAAGAATCGCAATAGCCGGAAGGCATTTACCAATCGGCGCCTTTGGGAAACTACTTTTGGGAATCAAAATAGCAAAAACCGTCGCTCCGTCCTGTTCGGTCCCGCCTCCTTTGTGCTAACCTCGTCCCACTATGGCTTTTGATTCCTTTCGCGATTTCCTCACCCGTCTTGAGGCGGGAGGGGAATTGCGCCGCGTTTCCGCGCCCGTCGCGACCGAGCTGGAAATCACAGCCCTCGCTGACCGCGAGATGAAATCTCCGGGCGGCGGCAAGGCCCTGCTCTTCGAGAAGCCGACGGTCAACGGCCAGGTCTCGCCTTTCCCTGTCGCCATCAATACCCTCGGCTCGCATCGCCGAATGGCGCTGAGCATGGGCGCGGAATCGGTGGATCAAGTTGCCGCCGAACTGGGATCGCTGATGAAGGCGAAGCCACCGACTGGCCTGCGCGAGGCGCTCAAGCTGCTCGGCACCGCGATTGAGTTGCGCCACGCCAAACCCAAGGTGGTGCGCGACGGCCCGTGCAAGGAGGTCGTCCACAAATTTGACGCGCCGCCGCGCCGCGTTGACGCCTGGCCTGCCGCGCCGGACTGGAAAAATCCCGGGTCGTTCAACCTCGCTCCGCCCACGCTGCTGAATCTGCCCATCCTCCGTTGCTGGCCCTTGGATGGTGGCCGTTTCATCACCCTGCCTTGTGTGGTCACCAAGGACCCCGACACCGGCGAGCGCAATGTCGGCATGTATCGCATCCAGATTTATGACGAGCGCTCGACCGGAATGCATTGGCAATTGCAAAAAGTTGGCGCGCGTCACGGTCGTCGTTATTACGAGGCGGGCACACGCATGCCGGTCGCCGTCTTTGTCGGGGGCGACCCGATGTATCCTTTCTGCGCCACCGCTCCCCTGCCCGATGGATTGGACGAGTTTCTCCTCGCCGGCTGGCTGCGTAAAAAATCGGTCGAATTGGTGAAATGCGAGACCTGCGACCTCGAAGTGCCCGCGAACGCGGACGTGGTGATCGAGGGTTACGTCGATCCCGCCGAGCCGCTTCGCCTGGAGGGGCCGTTCGGTGACCACACCGGCTACTACACGTTGCCGGAGCCGTATCCCGTCTTCCACGTTACAGCGATCACTCATCGGCAGGACGCGGTTTATCCCGCGACGATCGTCGGCGTTCCCCCGATGGAGGATTTTTACATCGGCGGCGCAAGCGTGAAACTGTTCCTGCCGATCTTCAAAATGAACTTCCCGGAGATCGTGGACATTGCCCTGCCCGCCGAGGGAGTGTTTCATAATCTCGTCTTCGTCAGCATCCGGAAGACCTACCCAATGCAGGCTTACAAGATCATGCACGGCCTCTGGGGCATGGGCCAAATGATGTTCACGAAATACATCATTGTGGTGGACGACGACGTGGATGTTCACAACACCAGTGACGTGTTGTTCCGCCTCTGCGCAAACACAGACCCGCAGCGCGACAGCATCTTCACCAAGGGCCCGGCCGACGTGCTGGACCACGCGACGAGCGAAATGGCCAGCGGTTCCAAGCTCGGCCTCGACGCAACCCGCAAGCTGCCGGGAGAGGGTTTCAAGCGTGAATGGCCGCCGCTCATCAAGATGGACCCGGAGGTACGGAGGAAAGCGGAGCAATGGATGAATGGAGCCAAGGACATTAGCAGGGGCTAACCGAGCGGTCTCTGAAATCCATCGACATTCTCTCCTTTTGGAGAATCCTGTGCGTGTTCTGTGCGAACTGCCATTTGCCGGGTGGACGCCCGGATGCGGAAGCGCTAAAGTTCTGGCGGTTCCCCAATTCAATCAGCGTGCTCATGAAATCCACTTTCCCGGCCAGGATAGGCATTCTCTTGTTGCTTGCATCATTGTCCGTCGCTCTCCTTGCAGAAGAACCGGGTCCCATCCCGCTTTGGCCAAACGGCGCGCCCGGCTCCGAGGGAAAAACCACGCCGGAAGCAGTGCGTGTCACCGAGGGCGGCGACCACGTTGTGACCGGTGTTCACAACCCATCAATCACACCCTACCTTCCGGTGGCCGGCCAGGCGACAGGCGCGGCGGTGCTGGTCATTCCTGGCGGCGGGCATCGCGAGCTATGGATGGATCACGAGGGTTACGCGGTCGCCAAATGGCTGCGCGATCATGGCGTCGCCGCGTTTGTCCTCAAATACCGCCTCGCCCGGGAAACCAACTCGACCTACCAGATCGAGACCCACGCCCTCGCGGACACACAGCGCGCCCTTCGACTTATCCGCTCACGAGCCTCCGAATGGGGCGTCAACCCCGCGCGCCTCGGCGTGATGGGATTCTCCGCGGGTGGCGAGTTGGCGGCATTGGCGGGCATGCGCTTCGACGCGGGCCGCGCGGACGCCACCGATCCGGTCGAGCGGGCCGGCTGCAAACCCGGCTTCCAGGCGTTGATTTATCCCGGCAATTCCAAAGGAATCATTCCCGCCAAAGACTCGCCGCCCGCGTTTCTTGCCTGCGCGTTCAACGACCGCCCCGACATTTCCGAGGGTTTGGCCACTGTTTATCTGCGGTTCAAGCAAGCCGGGGTGGCCACGGAACTGCACATTTACTCCTCGGGCGGACACGGTTTCGGGGTGCGGGCGAAAAACTCGAGGCCTGTCGCCACCTGGCTCGCCCGTTTTGATGAATGGCTAGCGGACAGCGGCTTTCTAAAACAGCCTTGAGATCAAAGTCATGCGCGGAAGGCGATGTAACTCTTGGTAAAGATTCCAAGAAATCTCTCGCGATAAATCTCGCAATCCGGAAAAAGCTCGCGCACCTCGCCAAAGCTGAGCAGCCGGATTTCCTGGACCACACTCTCGATCCGCGCCTGGTCGGGCTTTTCCAGCCAGCCCCACAGGGTGAAATACCGCACCAGTTTCCGCCGGATTGCCGGCGAAAACCAGTGGACAAAAAAGCCCATGAAATGCGGCTCAAAAAAGAACTCGCGCGCCGGGGTCTGCACCCAGACCTTCTTGCCCACGCGCCGGATCTCGCGCGCAAAGGCCTGTTGATCCCCCCAGCCTCCCACATGCTCGATTACACTATTGGAGAAAGCGATGTCGTACGATCCGTCGGCAAACTCAAGCCGGCATCCATTTCCCACCACGTAACTGATACGATGTTCGGGCCATTTGGAACCGTCGAAAACCCCCGGGACAATGTTCAAAACATCCAGTTTTTGAACCAACGGCGAGCGCTCGATCCAATAGGAGAAATCGCCCCCCACATCCAATAGCGATTCTTTGCGCGTGGGGCGCAAACGTTCCACAAATTGCCGCATCCGCCTTCGCCGGAAATAGGGGGAGGCCAACGCAAAAATGCGGCGGGTCGTCATGCAGGCTGGCTGGGTGAGGTTACGGCTCGGCAGCGCAAAATTGTTCGTTTTGCGGCAATATTATTGCAAAAACTAAGTTTTCCTTCGTTAGCCGGCTAACAGCCGGATTTGTGCGTGTTTCTCCAAACGTCTCCGAATAGTTAGCACCAGATGTGCCAATACTGGACGATTATCCTGAATTTGGTTTTACGCCTCGCTCCACTTTCCCGTGATCTCGCCCTTTGTAAGTCATCCTGTTGGGGCGACTGCGGGTTGACTCCGTCGCGACTAGGTGGTTGAAATGATTCGCAGATGCCACTGCCAGCCAATCTCCAAGGCGACCCGCGCTTCGTGTCCCCGTGATTGCCGCCTTCCCCGCCACGCAACGCGCCCGTGACGAATGGATACTGGCCCGCCGCGCGCCCCGCGCCCCGTCCGACCCCAACCGGGCTCACGCGTTTTTTGTCGAGGACGAGCGCTCCGAAACGGGCGAAATCGTGCCGGTCGCCACCGTTTTTCTCACGAACCGGGAGTGCCCTTGGCGTTGCCTGATGTGTGATTTGTGGAAGCACACTCTTCCCGAAACTGTGGCCCCCGGTGTGATTCCCGCGCAAATTGATCACGCGTTTCACGCATTGGCGCGCGAGCATGGCGAACCCTTGTCGGCCCGCCAGCTCAAGCTCTACAATAGCGGCAGCTTCTTCGATCCCCGCGCCATACCCCCGGCGGATCATCCGGCCATCGCGGAGCGGACTCGCGGTTTCGAGCGCGTGATCGTTGAGTGTCATCCGGCGCTCGTGAACGAGCGCTGCGTCGAGTTCCGCGACCAAGTGGCCGGCCAATTGGAGGTGGCAATGGGCCTGGAAACCGCCCACCCGGAGGTCCTCGCCGCGTTGAACAAGCGCATGACCCTCGACGACTTTGCGCGCGCGGCTGATTTTCTTCGGCAAAACGCCATCGCCTTGCGTGTCTTCATTCTGCTGCGTCCCCCTTTCCTCGATGAAGCG
>CAZMLP010000730.1:0-5115 GCA_964566745.1 uncultured Verrucomicrobiota bacterium
CGATTTGTTGCACCGCGTCGAGCAGATCGCCCGGCAACGCGCCTGGCACACGCGAGCGGATCGGTTCCAAACCGAGGCGCTTCAGGAGCGCGGGCGAGATATTCGAGGTCCAGGTCAAATGGCGCGCGACACCATCATCCGCGGGGCCTTGCACAAAACGCTTTAACAGCGCCGAGATCGTGACTTTTTTATCCGTCACCGGCCACGCCTCAATCGCGCGGCGTAGGAGCGCCCGCACCGGGCCGGGCAAACGCGCGTAATGCTCGCCCACTCTCGCGCCGAGATAAGTGGGATATCCGCCAAACAGCTCGTCCGCGCCCTCGCCCACGAGCGCCAGCTTCACGTCTTGCGCCGCGCGCCGGGCCAGCAGCGCCGTGGGAATCCATGCCGGGTCCGCCAACGGCTCGCCCACGGAGTCGATCAACTCGGCGACCATCTCCGGCAGCACTTCCGGCTTCACCCACACGGACACGGGCGACAGGCCAAGTTGTTTGGCCACTTGTCCGGCAAATTCCCCCTCGTCATAAGATTCCTCGCCAAACCGCAGAGAATAGGCAGTGAGGGGACTGCCGGGGCGGACGCTGCGCGCCACAGCCGCGACCAAGGAGGAATCGATTCCGCCGCTGAGAAACACCCCGTACGGAACATCAATGTCACTCTGCCGGGCCACCGCGCGGCGAAACACCTGGTCAAAAGCCTCCACCGACGGAGCGGTTTTGGGGACCCGGCCGATCCCCCAGCGCCAGTAACGCCGACGCCGTGTTCCCGCGGAATCGATCACAACCATTTCGCCGGGCGCGACTTTTTCAATTTCGGCGAAAAGTGTGCGGGGCGCCACCACGCTGCCGTATTGCAAATACTCGGCGACGGCACTTTGCGCCAGGGTCCGATTGGAGGTCACGTCGGTGGCGAGCGCTGCCATCTCCGTGGCGAAATGAATCACTCCATCCGCGGTCGTGAAAAACAACGGACGTTCTCCCGCGCGGTCCCGCGCCAGCAGCAGTCGCTGCTTTTGCGTGTCCCAGATTGCGATGGCAAACACGCCGACCAATCGCTCGACAAATTCCTCCCCCAGCTCCAGATACAGACCGGAAATGACGGCGATGTCCGTTTCCAATTTGACCGGGCGTCCCCTGGTTTCAAGCCAGCGGCGCAAGTCGCGGTGATTGTCGATCTCGCCATTGCAAACCACAATCAGCCCGGTGGCCTCGTCCACAATCGGCTGGCGGCCCGAATGAAGACCGCGAATCGCAAGCCGGGTCGCGCCCAATATCCCGCCGGAATTGGAGGCAACTCCTGAATCGTCCGGGCCGCGGTGCGCCAGGGCGCGAACCATGGCATCGACGCTCTCCCGGGTCCGGTCTCCGTGGATCGGTTCGCCAAGTGAAACGATGCCGCAAACTCCGCACATGGAAATTATTTCGCGGGAGGCAGTTGAACCGCCCACCAGCCGCGCGTCAACTCCTCCAGCGGCAGCTTGCGCTCCGCCGCCAGCGCCTCCAGCTTGTGGCGCGACCCCTTGCCCGCGATGAGGCAGACACGGTTGGTCCGCGCGGCCAGCCAGCGGTCGCGGTCGGCCACGGGCACAATGATCTCCGGCCAGTTGGTTGTTTTTTTGAGGGTGTAAATAATGTAGTTACTGGTTAGCTCCGATCCGTCCGCCGAGACGACTGGCACCTGCCGCTTCAAATAGAAATCAAGGCCGCTCGGAAACGATTCGACGCAAACAATCTCGGTCCCGGCCGGCAATTCCGCAAGCCGGCGGGCCAGCGGGCGGGTGGAACTGGCGTCCGAATAGTCCTGCAACGGTCCAAAACCGGCAGTCACAACGGCCACGGGCAAAACCAGGAAGGTGGCGAGCGCGAGCCGGACATTGCGCAAGCCGCGCGAGGCGAAGGCCAAAAGGGCGATGACCGCGAAGCAGGCCGCAGCCGGGCCAAAGATCAAGGTAATCCGCTCATATTCCGAGCTGCGAATTTTGAACCATTGGCGATGACTCCCCGGGTGAAAAACCTCCAGCGAAAGAAACAGGGCCACCGCGACGCTGAGAATTCCAACCCCCACCACTCCCCGGAACAATACCCGCGCGGCTTGCCCCTCCTTCCGGTCCAGGGCGGCGACCAGCAACCGCGCCGTCAACGCGCCCAAAGCCACCAGCGCGGTGAGAATGTACGCGGGCAGCTTTGACTTCGAGATCGAGAAAAAGAGCACCACACTGATGATCCACACCACGAAAAGGCGATCGGCCGGGAGCAGCTGGAATCGCCGCTTCCAAGCCAAAATTGCCGCTCCCGGAGCCAGGAGGCTCCAAGCGTAAAATCCCCCCACAATCACCAGAGCGTAATAGTAGAAGGGAGCGCTGCGGCGGAACGAGGTGGTGGTGAACCGGTGAAAAGACTCCTCCACGAGGCCGTAATGCGGAAAATCGGGACGAATGCGCGACACGCCAAAGAACCACGGCAGCGTCACACCGAAAAAAACAATCAGATTCAGCGGGTGAAAATACCGCTTCCACCAGCCGGTGTGGCCAGACCAAAGGTTGTGGCAGGTCAATACCAAGGTCGGCAGGATGAAGCCGATGGGGCCTTTGACCAGCGTCGCGCAACCCGCCGCCACCGCGCCGCAAAGATACCAGCGGGAACGCGCGGGGCCTTCCACCGCCTCGGCAAGGTATCCTGAAAAGACCGCCGCGCAGACAAAGAACCCGAGCGTCATGTCGAAAATGACGTGCCGGCCCAACGCGAAGAACAACGGGGTGGTCGCCACGACGATCACAGCGAAGAGCGCCGTTCTCAGATCGTACTCGCGCCGGCAAAAGGCAAAAAGCATCACCAGCAAGGCGGCGGCGAACATTGCCGAAGGGAGCCGGGCGGTGGCCTCCGATTCGCCAAACAAGGCGAAGGAAAGAGCGACGGCTTTGAAAAAAAAGGCCGGTTTGTCGAGATACACCAGGCCGTTGTAGCTCGGAATCAGCCACGAACCGGAGAGCTTCATCTCGCGGGCGACCTCGGAATTGCGCCCTTCGTCGGGATCCCGCAAGGGCAATTGCCCAAGCCGGGCGAAAAGCATCAAGAAACCAAGCGCAACAGCTAAAAAGGAGAGAAAACGAGTCTGGCTCATCACCGGGAGTGCCGAACCGATTGGCGGGAAACGGGCAACGTGTTTCTCTCGAAACACTGCAAATTCACCCGTCCCGAAGTGCGATCAAGCTTTTCGATGGCGGAATTACGGCCCCTTGCCTCGCTGAAATCAAGCTTAAGGCGGGAGTTTTTGACGTGTTCGTGAACGACTCGTCATGTCTCCCGTGCGACTGGTTATTTCGCGCCCTCTTTGGAGTAGCCATCCAATTTTCTGGCCAGCTCGGCGGTGGTGTCAGTTGCCTCGACTTTGCCTGAGAAAAGGATGTCATCCATGGTGACCGCCTTGCCGTAATAAATCCGGTCGGCCTCCAAGTCGGGCGAGATCGATCCGCCTTTGATCGCCGCCCCGCCGTAAAGTCCTTTGCGGCTGCTGTAGACGAGCACCGGCCGCTCGTCCGTGGAGGTGGTGGCCTGCTCGCCCGCGCTAGACTCGCCCGCCGTGCCCCGGGCCTCGCCGCAAAACACACCGCGACCCTCGGCGATGTTCCGGGCTCCCTCCTTGGTCATGAGCAAGATCACAAAAAAAGACTGCTCGCCACCGATTTGAAGGCCCAAACTGGCCTCGGTCGCGGACAAGAACGCCGGGGGGCTCCATTTCTGCGACTTGGGATCACGCACCAAGGCAATCCCGTTGCCCCCTTGAAACGCGAACAAAAAACCGGCTTTGGTCCGGTCCAGCAGGATAATCCCCTGGGCTTTCTCGATCTGCTTGACGGGGATGCTCCTGGTTGGGTCACGCTGCAGCGTGTCCAGTTTGGAGGCAAGAATACGGACGCGTTGCTCGAGTTCGACGCGGTCCACCGCCCATGCTTGAGCCGCGAAAACGAACAACGCGAGGGAGAGAAAAATCCGTGTCATGCGGAGAACATCGCTCACGGCCGACGGCTCTGCAAGCAAAGGACTGGGCGTCCCTGACCGCCATCACCGCCGTGGATGCAGCGCGGTCGCCAGCACCACAAACTGTTCCAGCGTCACCGCCTCGGCGCGCGTTTGGACGGACAACCCGGCGCGCGCAAACCCCTCCTCGATTCGTCCCGCGTCCCATTCGGTTTTGAGCAGCTTGAACATCATTTTCCGCCGCTGTGAGAAGCCGCGTTTCACGATGCGAGTGAAGGTCGCAATTTGATCCGGCGGAAGCAGCGGCCGTTCGCGGCGCGCCAGGATCACGCACCCCGAATCGATCTCCGGCTCGGGAAAGAAACAACCGGCGGGGATTTTGAAATGCCCGGCGGGTTGGTAAATGCATTGCAACAGGAGCGAGAGCACGCCGTAATCCGCCTGCCCGGCCGTGGCAATGATTCGTTGCACCACCTCCAACTGCAATGTCGCGACCACTAGCCTGGGCGGCAGGGACGCTTGGGCAAGATCGACCAAAATCGGGGAGGCCACCGAATAGGGCAAATTAGAGACGAGCTTCCAACCCGACCAATCGCGAGGCTCGCGCACAAAATCCATCGCGTCGGCGTGAATTAATTCCAGCCCGTGTTGATTCACGAAGCGGCGGCGCAAGACCTTGACCAGGCGCTCGTCCTTCTCGATGGCCAGCACATGCCCTGCCCCGGCCAGCAAGAGCTCCGTCAATGGTCCAAGGCCGGGACCAATCTCAAGAACTTGATCTGATTCCACCAATTCCGCTGACGTGACAATGCGCCGCAACTGGTTGCCATCATGCAAAAAATTCTGTCCCAGCGCCTTGGTGAGCTGGATTTGCTCGGAGGCCAGGAGTTGGCGCATTTCGGAAAGCGTCACGCCGCCCTCCCAATCTTTTCTTCCACACGCTTTGAAGTGCGTGACGGTCGCGCCAACTTTTCCAGTTCCTGTTCCAAGGCCCGGACCGCCTGCACCAAACCTCGTTCCGGGATCGTCAGTGGCGGTGTAAAACTAATCACATTGGAATGCTCGCCTTCCGGCAGCAAAATGAACCCGCGCCGCAGCATCGCCTTCATGAGCTTGATGGCCGCGTCCGTCGCTGGTT
>CAZMLP010000731.1:0-1932 GCA_964566745.1 uncultured Verrucomicrobiota bacterium
ATGATCCAACTCTGCCAGCCTGAGCAGGTCATCTGGTGCAACGGCTCGGAGGTGGAGAAGCAATTGCTCACCGGGGAGGCAGTGGCCAAGGGCATTCTCATCAAGTTGAACCAGGAGAAGCTGCCAGGCTGCTATTACCACCGGTCCAATTCCAATGACGTAGCACGCGTCGAACAATGCACGTTCATTTGCACGGAGACGCGCGAGGAGGCGGGCCCCACCAATAACTGGTCCGAGCCAGAGGCCACATATCAGAAATTGAATGGCTTGCTGGGCGGCTCGATGAGGGGGCGGACCATGTATGTGCTTCCGTATTTGATGGGGCCGCCGGGTTCAACCTTGAGCAAGGTCGGCATTCAACTCACGGACTCGATCTATGTGGCCCTGAGCATGCGGATCATGGCCCGCCTGGGTGATGTGGCGTTGAAGCATCTCGGAGAAAGCGACGATTTTAGTCGTGGTGTCCACAGCATGCTGGACCTTGATCCGGCGCGCCGCTTCATCTGCCATTTCCCGCAGGACAATACTGTTCTTTCGGTGGGCTCCAATTATGGCGGCAACGTGTTGCTGGGAAAGAAATGCCTCGCGCTGCGAATCGGCTCTTATTTGGGGCGGAAGGAAGGATGGATGGCCGAGCACATGCTGATTCTCGGCGTCGAGTCGCCCACCGGAGAAAAGACGTGGGTGACCGCCGCCTTTCCGAGCGCGTGCGGCAAAACGAACTTCGCCATGCTCATCCCGCCAGACGAGTTCAAGGACTGGAGGATTTGGACGCTGGGCGATGACATTGCCTGGATGAAGCCCGGGGCGGATGGACGGCTCTACGCGATCAATCCCGAGGCGGGCTATTTCGGGGTGGCGCCGGGCACCAACAGCAAATCAAACCCCAATGCCATCAAGACCATTTCGCGGGACACGATTTTCACCAATGTGGCGTTGCTGCCGGACGGCGACGTTTGGTGGGAAGGGAAGGACGGTCCGGCGCCGGCGGAGTGCCTCGATTGGAAAGGCCAGCGCTGGACGCCGGAGTCCAAGGAGAAGGCGGCCCACCCCAACAGCCGCTTCACCGCGCCGATGACAAACAATCCGGCTCTGGCCCGTGAAGTGAACGACCCGGCGGGCGTGCCAGTGAGCGCGATCATTTTCGGCGGACGCCGCGCCACCACCATGCCGTTGGTGTATCAGGCGTTCGATTGGGTTCATGGGGTTTACACGGGCGCTACCATGAGCTCCGAGACGACGGCGGCCGCCGTCGGTGTGCAGGGACAGGTGCGACGCGATCCGATGGCGATGCTGCCCTTCGCCGGCTACGACATGGGCGACTACTTCCAGCACTGGCTGAACATGCGGAAATTGATCCAGGACCCGCCGCGCATTTTTCACGTGAACTGGTTCCGCAAGGACGAGGCGGGCAACTACGTCTGGCCCGGTTTCGGCGAGAACATGCGCGTGCTGAAATGGATTGTGGACCGCTGCCGGGGCCGGGCGGGCGCCTTTGAAAGCCCGCTTGGATGGCTACCGCGCGCGCAGGACATTGACATCGTTGGCCTTCCCAATTTTGGCGCGAAAGAGCTGGCCAAGGCCCAGGAGGTCAACGTCGCGGACTGGCGCAAGGAGCTTGTGTCGCACGACGAGTTGTTCATGAACCTCTATTACACGCTGCCGAAGGAACTGGTGTTCCAGCGCGAGCTGCTAAGATCGCGATTGTTGTAGTCGTCAGCCGTGCAAACAAATCGCACCCGCCACGATCAAGCTCGCGGCGATTATTTTTCGCGCGGTGAACGGCTCGCCGAGAAAGATCCGGCCCAAAACCGCCGCGAATAGGACACTGGTTTCGCGCAGGGCGGAGACCATGCCCATCGAGCCGCGTTTCATCGCCCAAATCACCACGCCGTAACCAACCACGGAAATGATTCCGCTGGCCGCCGCTTG
>CAZMLP010000732.1:0-3647 GCA_964566745.1 uncultured Verrucomicrobiota bacterium
ACTCCACCTCCGAGGCATTGCAAAAACAAATCGACGCCCTGCAAAAGGCGCTCGGTGACAAGGCGGCAACCGACCCCGACAAGCTGGACGAGTTGCGCAAAGATTTGTCGAAAGCCCAGGCCGCCGCCAAGGGCTTGAACGACAAGGACGCCGCCGCCGCCAACGCGGCGCGCCAGAAACTGGAGCAATCCCTCGCCGATTTGGAGAAAAAGGCGCAGGACCTGGGGCTTTCGCTCCCGAATTTGAACGACGCGATGGAGGCCCTCGCCGCGAGCCAGATTGATCAAGTCCTCAAAGACTTGAAGATGGTGGATATTGATTTGGAGAAGCTGCAAACCATGGCCAAGACCATGCAACAGATGCAGGCGCAAGCTTCCCAGGCCGCCAAGGATTTGGCCGAGCAATTGAAATACGGCCAGGCGGACAACGCCCAGTCCACGCTCAACAAGATGATGGAGCAACTGAAGGAGGGGAATCTTTCCAAGGAGCAACTGGACAAGATGATGTCGGAAGTCTCCAAGGCGGTCGAGCCGGGCAGCCAGTTTGGCAAGGTGGGAGATCACCTGAAAGAAGCGGCCAGGCAAATGAAAGCCGGCCAGAAGGGCGAGGCGGGCAAGGCGCTGGCGGAGGCCGCGAAAGAGTTGGGCCAGCTTTCCTCCGAGATGGGCGACATGGCCTCGCTCGCCGCTACTTTGGATGCTTTGCAACGCGCGCAAATGGCCATCGGCAACGGCATGGGCTTTGGCTCGACGCCCGGCAAATACCCCCGGTCCGGCAAAGGCTCTGGCAAGAGCCGGGGTGGCGTGGGCACTTGGACGGACGAGGATAGCACGGAGATTCCCGAGTTTGTGGATCGTTGGGACAACACCGGCATTGTGCAGCCGGATCGCGACAAACGGGGCGTCTCGGACCGCGGGGACGGGGAACTCGCGGACAATTTGTTGCCCACGAAAATCAAGGGGCAGATTACACCGGGTGGCCCGATGCCAAGCGTCACGTTGAAAGGCGTCAGCATCAAGGGCACGAGCCGCGTCTCCTACACGGATTCCACGACTGGCAGCCAGAGCGACGCGCAGAGCGCCCAAAGCCAGGAACAGGTGCCCCGCGCCTACCAAAACGCGGTGCGGGATTATTTTGACGACAACAAGAAGTAAGCGGGCTGGCCGGCGGGACAATTTGTTATCCCGGGCCTCATTCCAATTTGATCAAGTAACCCAACTCACGACGCATGGACATCCAGGAACAAATCGCGAAATTTCGCGCCACGTATAACGCCATCCGCGAGGAGGTTGGCAAGGTCGTCGTCGGTCAGGACGCCATCGTCGAGGGCACGCTCATGTCCATTTTCGCGGGCGGCCATGTGCTGCTCGAGGGCGTGCCAGGCTTGGGCAAGACGCTGCTGGTTCGCACCTTAAGTGAGGTGTTGGAACTTTCCTTCAATCGCATTCAATTCACTCCCGACTTGATGCCTGCCGACATCCTCGGCACCAACCTCGTTGTCGAGACCGCTGATGGTCGTCGGGAATTTCAGTTCCAGCGCGGGCCGATCTTCGCTCACATTATCCTCGCGGACGAGATCAACCGCGCCACGCCGAAGACGCAGTCCGCCATGCTCGAGGCAATGCAGGAGAAGCAGGTGACCGCCGGAGGTGAAATCCGGCGGCTGGTCGCGCCGTTCTTCGTTTTGGCGACTCAAAACCCGATTGACCAGGAGGGAACCTATCCGCTGCCCGAGGCGCAACTGGACCGCTTCTTTTTCAAACTGGTGGTCGGCTATCCGACCGCCGATGAATTGACCGAGGTCTTGAACCGCACCACCGAAGGGGCAAAGGTTACGCCGAACAAGATTGTGGACGGCCCCGCGTTGATGGATTTGCAACAACTCGTCCGCCAGGTTCCTGTCGCGACGCATGTAAAGGACTACGCGGTGCGCCTGGTGCTCGCGACGCATCCCAAGACCTCGACTGCCGCCGCGATCACGAACCAGTATCTGCGCTTCGGCAGCAGCCCGCGCGGCGCCCAGGTGCTCATTCTTGCCGCCAAGGTGCGCGCCCTCACGCAAGGCCGCTTCAACGTCAGTTTTGACGACATCCAAGCGGTGACTGTGCCGACTTTGCGCCACCGGTTGATTCCCAATTTCGAGGCCGAAGCCGAGGGCGTCACCACGGACCAGATCGTCGGCCAGATTCTCACCGACGTTCCCCGCGACGCCGAGACCGTCAATGCTTGAGCCAATGGCATCGGTTTCGTCCAGCCCAAGGATGCCCTGGTCGGAACGGCGTCGCTCATCGAACTTGGGCGGGGACGCGTCGCTGACGCATCCGGGCACGCCTGTGGTGCGTCTTTCACTCGCCACTCCTCGCTCATTTTTTTCTCTCCGCGCCTCCTTGTTTCGGCGGTTCAATTCCTTCTCCTGATGAGCGCGTTGCTCCCCTCCAAACTCCTGCGCAGCCTCGAGCAATTCCAGTTGCTCGCCGCCCGCCGCGCCAAGAGTTCCGCTCGGGGCGAGCGCCGCAGCCGGGCGCGCGGCCAGTCCGTCGAGTTCGCCGATTACCGCAACTACGTGTCGGGGGACGATCTGCGCTACATTGACTGGAATCTGTACGGACGCCTCGACCGCCTTTTTTTGAAGCTCTACGAGGAGGAGCGCGAGTTGCCTGTGCGCATTTTCCTCGATGCCAGCGAGTCGATGAGTTTTGGGACGCCGCGGAAATTTGATTTCGCCCGGCAAATCGCCGCCGCCATCGGTTATGTGGCACTTTGCGGTTTCGACCGGGTCAGCTTCACAATTTTTCCTGATCCCGTGGCGGGCGGCGCGAATCAAGATCCGTCGCGTCCCGTCACTGATCCCCAAGCCGAGCTGGCTGTGCGCGGCGCGATGCGCTCGATTCGCGGGCGCAAATCCTCGATGCAGTTTTTCCAGAATCTCTCCGCGCTCACGGCCGGTGGTTCCGCGGATTTCAACCAGGCCCTGCGACGTGGCGCGCTGGAAGCGCGGCAGGCAGGTCTGGCCGTGGTGCTCACCGATTTTTTGGACCCAGAGGGCTACGAGAGCGGATTGATGGCCTTGGTGGGTCGCGGATTTCAGGTGAACGCCGTTCAAGTCCTGGCTCCCGAGGAGTTGAACCCCACCACGTATGGCGATTTGAAATTGATCGACGCCGAGACCGGCATGCAGCAGGAGGTGACCTTCGGCAAATACCGCCTCGCCGCCTATCAGCAGACGGTCCAGAACTATTGCCAGCGGTTGCGCGAGTTTTGCCAGAAGCGCGGCGTGAATTACTTCATGTCCGCCTCCGACGCGTCGCTGGACGATCTGTTGCTCAAGCAACTCCGGAAAGCCGAGGTGTGGAGTTGAGCGTGACGCCCGCATGAAATTTCTCGCTCCTGGCGCCTTCTTCTTCGCGGCCACCATCCCGGTGGTGATCGTCTTTTACCTGCTCAAGCGCAAGCGCGTGGCGAAGCTCGTCTCCAGCACGTTGCTGTGGCAAAAGTTCCTGGCCGAGACCCAGGCCAATGCCCCGTTTCAGCGTCTGCGGCACAACTGGCTGTTGATCCTGCAAATCCTGATGCTGGTGCTGGCGATTCTCGCTCTGGCCCGGCCGTTCTTCTCCAAATACAAGATCGGCGCCGGCTTGCAGGTGGTG
>CAZMLP010000733.1:0-5343 GCA_964566745.1 uncultured Verrucomicrobiota bacterium
CGTGTAGGCGATCCATTTGCCGTCAGGCGAAACTTGCGGATCAGACACACGCTCGATGGCCAGCAAGTCCTTGATGCCGAACGGATGTTTCTCGGCCGCGCGCGCCGGGAGGTTTGTCAAGCCGGCCCAAATGACCGCCGCAGATAAGAGCAGATTCCGAACCGCGGGGGAGAGTTTTGAAAGAACGGGGTGTCGCATAGCTTCGCAGAATCTATCGCGAGACCGGCGGCGCGACAATCGCGCAATGGAGGAGCTTTATTGCCGGGTCTCGGGCAAGGCCAGTTGCGCCTGCGCCTTGTCCCGCTTTGGTTGCAAAATGTCCCGCAACGCGGGTTGGGAAGCCAGTAGCCGGTCAGTCAATGCAATCAACTGCCGCCAGTCCTGCTTTTTTTCGGCCACGATCACGGCGCCTCTGCCCGCTTGCGCCAGCCAGAAGGGGTCCGCTTCCTCGCCCGCGCGCAGGTTTTTGCCGTATAAAACGTCGGAATAGTTCTCCAGCGCCTTGTCCAGCAGGCCCTGGCGCTCGTTCACCTTGCCGAGACCCACCTCCGCCTCGCTGCGCGCGGCGATGTCGGCAAACTCGCTGCTCATCACGGCCTGGTAAGCCCGGGCCGCGGCGTCGTAACGGTTTGTCTCGTTGGAAATGCCCGCCAGTTGGAGATTGCAGTTTCCGATCTTTCCCCAGGCGCGCGCCGCTGTGGCGCCGTTGGTGACGCTAATGCGCACACGCTCGAAGGCGTTAATCGCCTCGGCATAGGCGTTAAAAGCGTTGGTCGGCTGCGCGGGATCGGCGGCAGCCTCCTCGATTAACGTGTCGCCGTAAGCGAAATACGCCTCGGCCGCGAGCTCGGGCGGGCACCGGGGATCATGGATTAGCCGGGTGAAATCCTCCTTCGCCTCCTTGTAGCCGGTTCTGGCGACAGCGGCGCGCCCGGCCGACATGCGGGCCGGCAAAGTAAGTTCAGGCGGCCAGTTGGTGCTGTCCGCCAACTGGCGGTAGTTCTGCTCGGCAGGCACAAATTGTCCTTGGTTGAAAAAATAGTCGCCCAGCCACATCCACGCCAGCGGGGCATTGGTGTCAGACGGGAAGCGGGCCAGGAAATTGGTGAAGAGCGGGAAGGCATTGGAGGAGTTGCCCGCCCAAAAATGCAGCAAAGCATGCTCGAGGAAAATTTGCGGCGGCAAATTGGTGGCGGCGGGAAAGGTCGTGAGGCTGTCGTATTCCTTCGCGGCGGGCGCCCACTGCTTGTCTTGTGTGTAAGTCCGCGCGATGGCGAGCCTGACCTCAACCGCAAGGGGCGAGTCGGGCTGCTTGTTGAGATAACCTTGCAGGAGCTCGCGCGCGGCGGCGGACTGGCCGCGGCGATTGAGGTCCTGGCCGACCAGCAGCAAGCCGCGGTCGCCATAAAAACTTCCTGGGCCGGCGGCAAGCAATTCCTTCAAGACGCCGGTGGCGCGGGGCAGGTCGTTTAGTTGAAGACTGGCGCGAAGGATCTGGTAACGGGCCAGATCGAACAACTTTTCCTTGGCCGATGGCACGGTGGCGTATTGCTCGATCACCCGCTGGTAATTGGTGGTCGCCCGGCCGAACTGCTGTTGCATGAAATAACAGTCGGCGACTTTGAAGCGGGCGACGGCCTGGTCCATCGACACCGGCAACTGTCCGGCGGCAGTTTCAAACTCGGTCGCGGCCTGGGCAATCCGGTCACTCTCGGGCCGCAACTGGCCTTCTTCCCACCAGCACCAGCCGCGTTGGAGCCGGGCGCGACCCAGCAAGGGGCTGTTGGTCTGGTTCGTAATGACTTGGTCAAACTGGGCGAGCGCCAGCGCCAGCTGGTTCGTGAGGCCGGCCAGCCGTTGCGCCGGGGGCAACGCGCGGAACTGGCGCAACCGCAGTTCTCCGATGGTCATTCGCGCCTGGTCCAGAAGCGGGTCTTGCGGGCGCTGCTCCACAAACGACTCGTAAACGCGCAAGGTGTCGTCCGGCCTTCCCCGGGCCTCGTTGAGTTCGAAAATCTTGGTCAAGGCCTGGCGACGGAGCAATTCCGGAACGGCGGGCAGGAGGTTGTTGGTAAAAGAACGTATGGCCGCGTCGAAATCACCTTGGCCCTCCCGCACCTGGCCGAGCAGGTCATGAGTGGTTGCGGCCAGGTTCGCCGAGCGCGCGAGCCCGGCGGCGTCGAGAGCGTTGGTCAGGGAGGCAAGGGCGGCGTTTGTCTGGCCGCCGGCAAGTTGGAGGCGGGCGGTCAGATACTCCCGTTGCCAAAGGGCGTCCGGCTTGAGGATTAATCCTGCCAGCGGTTTGAGGGCCGCCAATCCGGCGGCGTTGTCACCGAGGGTTTGCAGAATCTCCGCCTGCAACAAATGGCCCCGCACGGACGCCTCCTCGCCGGGTTTGGCGGTGGCGGCCTGCTGGAAGTCGCCCTGCGGCGCTGAGAGCAACTCGCTGGCGCCCTTCAAATCGTTCGCGCGATAAAGGGACAGCGCGCGCCCGACGCTCGCCTCGAGACGGCGGCTGGAGCCGGGATAGGTCGAAAGCAACCGCTCGTAACTGGCCGCGGCGCCGCGATAGTCGCCCTTTTGAAACTGCGCCTGGCCAATCCAGTAGTGGAACTCGTCCCCGTGCGTCCCGGCGCGGACCAGGTTGGTGCTGAGCAAATCGATCACGCCGTCGTAATTGCGCAACTCGAAGCGCGCCTGCGCCTGCCAGACCATCGCCTCGGCGATCTTGTCTGAGGCCGGGTAAAGGCGGACGAAGTCGCCAAAATTCGTCTCCGCGTACTTGAAGTTGCGATCCTGGAAACCGCGCGAGGCGGCGTCGAACAGGACGCCCTCGGGCGGCGCGGCGGCGCGCGCTCCCGTGGCAATCCACCAGAGGAACACAACCAGAATGACGCGCAAAATTCGCATCGCCGGGGAAAGAATCTCAGCTTTTGGCAGCGGTCGTGCAAGCCTTCCCGCGCGGGGGCGGCAAAATGCGTTGAAGAAACTTCCCCGTGTGGCTTTCCGCGCAAGCCGCGACCAGCTCCGGCGATCCCTCGGCGACAACTCGTCCGCCGCCCGTGCCCCCCTCGGGGCCGAGGTCAATAATCCAGTCAGCGGTTTTGATCACGTCCAGGTTGTGCTCGATGACCAGCAATGTGTTTCCGGCGGCGCGCAATTTGAACAACACCTCAAGGAGCTTCGCCACATCGTGGAAGTGGAGTCCCGTCGTGGGCTCGTCCAAAATGTACAAGGTGCGGCCGGTTGATTTGCGGCTCAACTCGGACGCGAGCTTGATCCGCTGCGCCTCGCCGCCGCTCAACGTCGTGGCCGATTGGCCAAGCCGAACGTAACCGAGTCCCACCTCGGCCAGCGTCAGGCACGGGTCATAAATTTGCGGCACCGCGCGGAAAAAATTCACTGCCTCGTCAACCGTCATGTCGAGCACGTCCGCGATGTTCATGCCCTTGAAAGAGATCTCCAGCGTCTCGCGATTATAGCGCCGGCCGCCGCACGCCTCGCAGGTCACATACACCGGCGGCAGAAAATGCATTTCGATCTTGATGAGACCGTCTCCCTGGCACTTCTCGCAACGGCCGCCCTTCACGTTGAAACTGAAGCGTCCCGCGTCATAGCCGCGGATTTTTGCGCCGGGCAGTCTGGCGAACAAATCACGGATGTGATTGAACATGCCGGTATAGGTGGCCGGGTTGCTGCGCGGTGTGCGACCAATGGGCGTCTGGTCAATAACGATGGCCTTGTCGAGGCTTTCCAATCCGGTGATCTCGCGGTGCGCGCCCGGCCGCTCTTTCGAGCCGTACCATTGGCGGAACAACGCGCGGCGCAGGATATCGTCCACCAAGGTGCTTTTGCCCGAGCCGCTGACCCCGGTGACGCAAGTGAGCAGGCCGATGGGGATGCGCGCGTCCACGTTGCGCAAATTGTTTTCCGTCGCTCCGAGAATTTTGATCCAACCGCGGTCCTTGGAGGGCTGGAGACGCGTTTTGGGAACTGGCACCGTGAGGTCGCCAATAAGATAACGGCCGGTCAACGAACGGGGATTGGACATTAACTCGACCGGCGGCCCTTGCGCGACCACCTCGCCACCTCGCACCCCCGCGCCGGGGCCAAGATCAACGACATAATCCGCACGCCGGATGGTGTCCTCGTCATGCTCCACCACCAGCACGGTATTGCCCAAGTTGCGCAAGCCTTCCAGCGTTTGCAGCAGCCGCTCATTGTCACGCTGGTGCAGGCCGATGCTCGGCTCGTCCAAAATGTAGAGCACGCCAACGAGGCCAGCCCCAATTTGCGTCGCCAGACGAATGCGTTGCGCCTCGCCACCGCTGAGTGTGCCGCTTTCACGGTCCAAGGTGAGATAACCAAGGCCGACATCCTTTAAGAAGCGAAGGCGTGAGCGCACCTCGCGAATTACCTCCGAGGCAATCTTTTGCTCAAACTCGGTCAAGGTTAGAGACGCGAAAAATTCATCCGCCGCCTCGATGGACAAACCGCAGACGTCCATGATCGACAGACCGGGAACGGGCGTCGGCCTGGCGGAGGCCGGTTTGAACCGTGCTTGCATTGCGGCGCCGCCAAGAGTCACGGCCAGCACTTCCGGCTTGAGGCGCTTGCCGTCGCAGGCGTCGCAGAATTGCGGCGCCATGAAACCCTTCAGCCGGTTACGCGTGAACTCGCTCTCGCTTTCTTGATACAGCCGCTGCAAATTCGGGATCACCCCCTCGAACGGGCGCTTGATCGCGCTGACCTTGCCCGCGCGCGCGAAATGAAAGGTTACCTCGGTCTCGCCCGTGCCATGCAAGAGCGACCGCTTGAAATCATCTGGCAGCGACTTGTAAGGCGTCTCGAGGCTCACGTTGAAGTGGCTCGCCACCGCCTTCAGCATGCTCTTGTAATAGACGATCATCCGCTTGCCGCCGCGCCGCCACGGAAGGACCGCGCCACTTTCCAGGGATTTTTCGGCGTCAGGTACCACGAGCCCCTCGTCAAAGACCAGCTTTTGCCCCAGTCCGTGACAGACGGGACAGGCGCCTTGCGGTGAATTGAAGGAAAAATGCTTGGGCGTCGGCTTCTCGAAACTCTGGCCCGTCGCCGGGCTGTACATCCGGTTGGAATGCAGCGTCTCGGTCCACGGCGCGTTCGGCTCCGAGCCGGACGGCTGGTGCAGCACAATCAACCGGCCCTCGCCCCATTTGAGCGAGGTCTCGACCGAGTCGCTGAGGCGGACACGAATTTTGTCGTCCATCACCAGCCGGTCCACGATCACCTCGATGGTGTGGGGCTGCTTGGCCTCGAGTTTGACACGCGTGTTGCCGCCGAGCTCGACGAGATGGCCGTCCA
>CAZMLP010000734.1:0-2088 GCA_964566745.1 uncultured Verrucomicrobiota bacterium
CCTCCGGTTTGTCCCCCAATTTTATCGTGCGTTTCGACCTGCTGGGAGAGGACAAAGCCTCTTTCGGTTCCTGGCAAACCAGCCTGCAACTTCGCCTCTGGAGGGAAGTTTGGGTCGCTCGCTCGCCCGTCCAGCGCGGCCGCAACCTGGAGGAGGCCGAGTTGGGCAAGGAGCGCCGCGATGTGCTCGCCCAACGCGACACCATCACCGATTTGCCCGCTGATCCCATTCTTTGGGAGTTCACCGAAAACCTCATGCCCGGCGCGCCGCTCACCAAGCGGTCCTTGCGCGCCAAGCCGCTCATCTTTCGCGGCCAGATGGTGGAGGGCTTGGTGAAAGACGGCGCCATGTCCATTTCCCTGCATGTCGAGGCGCTCGAGGATGGCCAGAAGGGCCAGACTGTGCGCGTGCGCAATCCTCAATCCCATCGTGAATTCCGTGGAAAGGTCCAAGATGAACAAACTATCATTCTCTCGCTCTAACTCCCGCCTCGCTCCCGTCGTGGCCCTCGCCGCCGGTGTTGTCACCGCCGCCCTGCCCGCGCTCGCGGATTCCCTTTGGAGCGAGGACACCGCCGTGGTGATGTTCTCTGACAAGCGGGCCACGCGCGTCGGCGACATCCTCACCATCATCGTGCAGGAGAGCAACAGCGCCGCGAAAGACTCGAACACGCAAACCTCGAAGTCCTCCGGCGTGGATGCCAGCATCTCCAGCTTTTTGTTCAGCCCGGGGGCGAGCAAACTCCTGACCAAGGGCGGCCAGTTGCCCGCCATGAAGGCCTCGTCCAAGACTGACTTCACCGGGGGCGGCGCGATCAAGAATTCCGAGACCGTCACCGCGCAAGTCGCCGTGCGGGTCATCGATGTGTTGCCCAATCACAACCTCGTCGTCGAGGGCAGCCGGCAAACCTCCTACTCCGGCGAGTCGCAGGACATCGTGCTGCGCGGCGTGGTCCGGCCGGACGACGTCAGCGCGAACAACACCGTGTTCAGCTACAACGTCGCGGACGTGACCATCAAGTTCGTCTCCAAAGGCGGCGTGTCCGACACTCAAAAGAAGGGCTGGTTCACCAAGGCTTGGGACAAGCTCTCGCCGTTCTGATCCGCTTTTCATCAACACCCGTTTTCACGCCTGACATGGCACAATTTCATCACCGCTTTCGCCCTTGGATCTCGACCGGCCTGCTGGGTCTGTTTTGCGCCTGGCTGACGGCGGGCACGTTGTCCGCGGCGGGCGGCACGCGGTTGAAGGACCTGGTGCTCATCGCGGGCGCGCGCGACAACCAGTTGACCGGCTACGGCCTGGTCGTCGGTCTCGCGGGCGACGGTGATAAAGACCCCGTCTATACTGTGCAGGCGGTCGCGAACATGCTGCGTCGTTTTGGCGTCACGGTTCCCACCACCGCGCTCTCCTCGAAGAACGTCGCCGCGGTGATGGTCACCGCCAACATCGGCGCGTTCGCCAAGAGCGGGTCGCGTTTGGATGTCACGATTTCCTCCATTGGCGATGCCAAGTCGCTGCAAGGCGGCGTGCTGTTGCAAACCCCGCTCTGGGGCGCGAACGGCAAGGTTTACGCCGTGGCGCAGGGCGCTCTCTCGGTGGGTGGCTTCAACGCGGGCGCTGGCGGCGCGGGCGGGGCCACAGTGACCAAAAATCATCCCACCGTCGGACAAATCGTCGGCGGCGCGCTCGTGGAGCGCGAGATTCCCGCGACCATTGTGCGCGACAATCATCTGGATCTTCACCTCCGCGAGCCGGACTTCACCTCGGCTTCCCGGCTGGAGGCCGCCATCAACGAGAAGTTCCCCGCGCTCGCCCGGGCACTGGATTCCACCACCGTTCGCGTCAATTTGCCGGAAGGTCTCAACGACTCGCCCGTCGATTTCATCGCGCGGCTGGAGACCATCGAGGTTGTTCCGGACACCGCCGCCCGCATCGTCATCAACGAGCGCACTGGCACCATCGTCGCCAACTCGCGCATCAAGATTTCCAGTTGCGCCGTCTCGCACGGCAACTTGACCATCAACATCGCCTCCACGCTCGATGTCTCGCAGCCCCCGCCGTTGAGCCAGGGCGGAACCACGGCAA
>CAZMLP010000735.1:0-1583 GCA_964566745.1 uncultured Verrucomicrobiota bacterium
CCTATCCCACGGAAAGCGGCCTGGAGGGAAAACCGACGCTCGTCAATAACGTGGAGACATTTGCCAGCGTTCCGTGGATTGTCACCCGTGGCGCAGAGGAATATCGGAAGCTCGGTTTTTCCAACAGCCGGGGCACCAAGGTCATTTCGCTCAACTCTCTTTTTCGCCGCCCTGGATTGTATGAGATCGAGTTTGGCGTCACCGCGCGCCACATCGTGGAGGAGTTGGGGGGTGGTTTGCGCGACGGAAGCGAGCTCAAAGGATTGATTATTGGCGGTCCCTTGGCGGGTATTATTCCTCCGGAACTGCTGGACACGCCGTTTGGTTTCGAGGAACTGCGAAACATTGGGGCAAGCGTTGGTCACGGCGGGGTGATCGCGTTCGACCAGCACACACCCATCGCCACCTTGCTGCACCACGTTTTTTCGTTTGGCGCGGAGGAGTCTTGCGGCAAATGCACACCTTGCCGTTTGGGGAGCCGGCGCGTGGAAAAAATCTTCTCGGAGATCTGCCGGGCGGGAAAAGCGGCCCGGGTGGAACGGGAGAATGGCGCGCGGATCATCGCGGCGTTGAAGATGACAAGCCTCTGCGGTCACGGCGCCGGACTCGGGGAGTTCGCCGAGTCCGTCGCGCGGTATTATGGAAAGGAACTGGAGCAATGCTTTCAGTAAAAGTCAATGGAACCAGCCATCAGTTCAGTGAGGGCCTCACCATTTTGCGGGCTTTACAGGGAATTGGCGTGAACTTGCCGGCGCTTTGCGACGATCCCCGGCTGGCTCCCGTTGGCGCCTGCCGTCTTTGCGTGGTCCAACTCGCGGGTTCTTCCCGTCCGGTGACCGCTTGCAACACGCCGCTGGCCGGGGGAATGGAAATCCTGACCCACACCCCCGAGCTGGAACAATTGCGGCGGACGAATCTGCATTTGGTCGCCACACGGCATAACTCGGGCTCCGAATCGCCGCCGGAGCTGGACGGTGGAACGTGTGGAACCCTGAAGCATCTGGCTTTTGGCACGGGCAAACCGGAGTTGGTGGATGATTCCCACCCTTACTTGCGGGTGGACATGTCGCGGTGCATTGATTGTTTTCGTTGTGTGCGGATTTGCGAGGAGGTCCAGGGCCAGTTCGTGTGGCGGGTTTGGAACCGGGGCGACGCGACACGAATCTTGCCGGATTCCGGGACCACTTTGCGGGAAAGCTCCTGCGTGAGTTGCGGGGCCTGCTCGGACACGTGCCCCACGGGGGCGATCGAGGACAAAAGCCTGCTGGCGTTGGGCGCGCCGGCGAACTGGACGCGCACGACCTGTCCTTATTGCGGAGTCGGTTGCGAGATGATGGTCGGAACGCGAAACGGCCGCGTCGTCCAAGTGAGGCCCGCGCTCGACGCCCCGGTGAACAAGGGCCACCTCTGCGTCAAGGGACGATACGCGTTCGATTTCGTTCATGCGGCAGATCGAGTCACCGAGCCGATGATTCGGGGGAGCGGCGGCTGGCAGGTGGTTTCGTGGCCCGAAGCCGTCGCTTTCGTGGCCGGGAGGCTTGGGCAATTGATTCAGGAGCACGGGCCGGACAGCGCCGCCGTGA
>CAZMLP010000736.1:0-7671 GCA_964566745.1 uncultured Verrucomicrobiota bacterium
CGCCCCGGCGACCGGCGGCAAGTATCCGCCAGCCGCCAGCAACATGCCAATGACACTCACCATAATCCCGCCGACCGCGCTTTGCAGGGCGATCCGGCGCATGCGCACCCCGATGTGCAGCAACTCGTCCACCCGGCCCAACATGTTGTCCATCACCACGGCGCCCGCCGCCTCCGCCGTCACCTCGCTGCGCTGGCCCATGGCCAGTCCCACCGTGGCGGCCACCATCGCCGGCGCGTCATTGATGCCATCCCCCACATAGACCGTTTGGGAGAGCGCCGTTTCCTCGCGCACAATGGCGAGCTTTTCCTCGGGACTTTTGCCGGCATGCACCTCGGTAATGCCCACCCGCTCGCCGAGATACTGAACCTCCGAAAGCCGGTCGCCGGAAACGAGCATTACCTTTTTAAATCCGTGCATGGGCGCAAGGTGTCCGACAAAATCGGCGCTCTCCTCCCGGGGCTCGTCCCGGAACCGGTAAGTCGCGACATAGCGCCCATCGATGAGAATCACGCATTCCAAGCCGCCAGCCGGCGGCGGAAGCACCGCGCCCGCCTCGGGCTGCGCGGCCAGGAGTTTTTTGGCGCTCGTCACCCGGATCTCGCGCCCGTTCACGTTGCCCGCCAAACCTTCCCCCGGCCGTTCCTGAACTCGCGCGGCAGGCAGCATCGGAAGGGATGCCTGCCCCGCCGCCTGAATCACCGCCGTGGCCAGCGGATGCTTCGAGTATTGCTCCAGGCTGGCGACTAGTTGCAACAAGCGGGGCGGCTCCACCGGCCCGGTGACATGTTGCCCGACCAGCCGGGGTTCCCCGTAAGTCAGGGTGCCTGTCTTGTCGAAAATCATTGTCCGGCATCGGCTAATGCGCTCCAACACCGCCGGATCGCGAATGATAATGCCACGCCGGGCCGCCAACGAAATGGAGCCAATGATTGCCACGGGAATCGCGATTAGTAGCGGGCAAGGCGTCGCGATCACCAGGACCGCCAAAAAGCGGACCGCCTCGCCGCTCACGAGCCATGCCAGCACCGCAATCACCACGGCGAGCGGTGTGTAAAAAGCCCCCAATTGGTCACCCAGCCTGCGCAGCCGGGGCCGGTGTTGTTGGGACTCTTGCATTACCTGCATGATTCGCGCGTAACGGGAATCGACGGGCAAACGCGTCGCCCGTATGTGGAGAGCAACCTCCCCGTTGATCGCCCCGGAAAGAACATTGGAACCGACCGCCTTGGACACGCGATAGGGCTCCCCGGTCAGATAAGCCTCGTCCATGCTGCCGTGTCCGTCGATAACCTCGCCGTCCACGGGGCACACTTCGTGCGGAAGCACCACCAAGATGTCGCCGATTTGAATCTCCTGCAGCGGGATTTGGACAACTCCCGCCGCGGTTTTCCGGTGGGCAACGGACGGCATCCTGCGGGCCAAAGCGTCAAGCACTGACGATGCCCGGCGGACGGCGAACGACTCGAGCGCCGCGCCGCCTGACAACATCAACACCACCAAGGCGCCGGCCAGGTACTCACCCTGCCAAATCGCGGTGACAATGGAAATCCCGGCGAGCAGGTCCGAGCCAAAGTTGCGTTGCCACAAGCGAACCGCCAATTCCGCCACCAGCGGACCGCCTCCGATTCCCAGCGCGACCCACAGAAACCAGCGCGCGACAAACTCCGGCAACCCGATGGCAAAACGCGCGACGAGAAACCCGGCCAGGCAGACCAGCGTGACGGCCGCAATTGCTGTGTGGCGACGTTCCCACCACTTGCCGGACAAATTGGTGTTCCCAGCGGAATCGGCCGGGCATTTTCGGTTCACGGATCAAGATAGTCGGCCCGCCCGCCCCCTCCAGCCAGCCGAATCGTTCACCGAAACACCACTTTGGCCGCGGGGTCCTCGGTGTAGGTTACCTCGTGCCCCGGCGCCCATTGGCCGTTTTTAAGGTATTCGGATTTGACATGAAAGCCGCCGCCGGGGAGCAGTTCGTTCGCCCCCCGCACCTCGGTGATCCCCTCCTTGTTACCGGTCACCGTCTCATGCGTGGTGAATTTCTCCCTGTCCACCGTCACCGTGCCCACGGTCATGAAACCCGCCGTGGTGAAATAGTGATAGGTGATCTGTTGTTTTTTCTCGTCCCACGTCATGAGCGTCTCGCCGCCGTACACGCCGTCATTGATCGAGTGCAGGATGCGAATCGCCTTGCCGTTCAGCGCCCGCTCCCAGCGGCAAATGTCCACCGTCGCCTTGTCCGGTTTCGAGTCCTTGAACGGCCCGCGCCAGGTCTTTTCCAGCAGGGGACGGAACACCTCCAATCGCGGATCGAGCGAGGGCAATTCCGCGCCGGGCGAGGCAACGGTTTGCAGGGCGACAAAGGCGAGCAGGCAAATCAAACGCGGCATCTCCATAAAAAGTCGGTTTAAGGTTTTGGTTGAGTCTCGCGAGGAGCATGTCAAAAGCCCGCCGGTCCGTATTGGAAAAATTTTACCCCGGCTGGCTGACAGGAAGGAACTGGGGATCGTGCTCGCCAAACTCGAGGTAGCGCGCCGGCGTCAGCCCGGTGCAGGCGCGAAAGTCATTGATCAAATGCGCCTGGTCATAATAGCCGCCGCTGTGCGCAACCTCCGCCCAATTGACCTTTTGGGCCGCGTTTGCCTGCGCGAGCGCTTTCTGAAACCGCCGCACCCGGCAAAATACTTTCGGAGCGAGGCCCACGCGATCGCGAAACTCTTGAATAAAGTGCTTGTGGGAAACTCCGGCGCGCGCGGCGGTGGCGGCCACGGAAGCGGCGCTTGGCTGCTCGCAAAACTGGCGGATCGCCCAATCAACACGATCCCGCCGAATGTCGCGTTCCTGCGCCCCTCTCAACCGGCCGGCCAAAAACCGCTCCAGGACTCGAAACTTGGCGGACGGTCCCTTGGCGGCCAGCAACTCGTCGCGAAGGTCCCGGGCGCCGCCGCCCCAAACGGCGTCAAACTCGACCACCCGGTCCCCAAACTCGGCGGCTGGCGCGCCCAAAAATGGCGCCGCGCCGCCCGGCTGAAAATGCGCCCCGATCATGGACGCGCCTGGCAAGGCGTCGATCACAAGGTAACGGGACTGCGCGCCGGAAATCCAGCCGCGCCGGAACAAAGTGTGCCGGGTGTGGTCTTGGCGGTCGAAAAGTTTGCGCGACTCGTCACGCAGGTTAATCACCAACTCGAAGGCGCCATCGGGCAAAACGTGCTCCATCGAATGCCCGCCGTCCCATCCCTCGTAATACCAGAAAAATTGAACAAATTGGCCAAGGGGCGGAGAGGGAATATGACGCCGGAAGATCATGAATTGACCGGTCTCCATTGCGAAGGCCGCGTATGACAAAGTCAACGAAAAATCAGGCTCCGGCAGGTCCGCGCGCCAAGTGAGAATTTCCGCACCCCTTCGCTTTTGTGCCAGGGCGAAAGACTTACCGCGACGGGCGTGACGAACGTCCCGACGATTGACCCGCCCCTCGTTCCGCCTTCGCCTTCACCACCTGCTGCAGCCACTCGCGCGCCAGCGCGTCTTCCGGGTTGATCGCCAGCGCGGCGCGCAAATGCTCCTCGGCCTGGTCCAGCGCGCCCCGCTCCGCGAACATCACCCCGAGGTTGCCATGCGCCTTGAAATGCCTCGCATCGAGTTGCAACGTCCGCTCGAACTCCGCGCGCGCCTCGTCAGTCCGGCCACTCACCCGGTACGCGAGGCCCAAAAGGTAGTGCGCCTCGTCCTCTTGCGGGCTTATCTCCACCGCCGCCTGCAGGAATGGAATCGCCTCCATGGGCCGTTGCTCCGCCAAAAGCGCGAACCCCAGCTTGCGGTTGGCCACCGGATTGCGCGGGTCCAGCGCCAAGTCATGCCGGTGGCGCGCCTCCATATTTTTCAGCATCTTTTCCCCGTGCTTCTCCATCAGCAGGCGCCGGTTTCGCTCGCCGCCGGGCAAGACCTGGAACCAAAGCTCGCCCATCTCATCCGTGGACTGCGGCCCGTAGGTGACTCGCCGGGGCGGATGATTGGGATTGGCGATGTTGCTGGTGCTGTTGTCGTAGGTGTAGCGCATCGACAATGTCGTGCCCTTGGGCAAAAACACCGGCTGCTCGTAGCGGTAATCCCCCTGCCAGTTGAAGTCCCAATGCTTGATCCAGAGCAGCCATTTCTTCGTTCCGTCCGGCAGCGTGGCAAAGCCTTGCATCTCCCGGCAGAGATAGTGCGCGTGCGGCAACACCGCCAGCACCTGCAAATCCACCGGCAGCGTGAAATCGTCCGTGATGACATGGTCGCTTGCCCCCGCCGGAATGTCGATCACCAGCGAGGCCAGCGCGAACTTGGCGCATTTCTCCACCGGCGGAAGATCGGTGAAATACAACCCCACGTCCGGCTGGACCAGCTCGGGCTTGCCGGAAAGCCGCAGGTGCAACTGCATCACCAGATCCGACCCCGCCTCCAGGGTCCACGCCAGGCCGGTCGGGCTCTCCACAGGCAAACGGCCGGGTTGCCAGCCGAGGAATTGCCCGTCGGGCATCACCACGCTCTCCGGCAAATCCATGCCGGAAAACCCCGGCTCGGCGTCCGCCGCGTCGAGGCGGCGCGATTGCCGGGTGGGGTCCACCTTCACGAAGGCGTGATGCACCACCTTCCGGTTCCCGGGCCGGAATTCCATGGCGCGCACAAAATGGCGGTTGGTTAGACCGGTGGGAACAATGAGGTTCCGGTAAACATCCTTTCCCTCGGCGGGCAAGTGAAACGGGGCCGGGGCCTTCAGCACCAAATCCGGCTTGCCCAACTGCCAGCCGTCGGTCCAGACGGGCGTCGGCGGCAAGTCCTCCGCCCTTCCCTCCACCGCCCCGCCTGCCACCCAATCACGAAACACCGCGATCTCCGCGGCGCTCAAACGGCGGCTGTTGGCGAACTCCCCATAGCCCGGCTCCGGCAGCCACGGCGGCATGTAACGTTTGGCGGTGACCTCCACAATCTGGTCGGCATGCTTCTTGACGTCCTCGTAAGTCAGCAAATTGAACGGTCCCGACTCTTCGGGCCGGTGACACTGCGAGCAACGGGCGAAGACAATGGGCGCCACATCCTTGTTGAACGTGGGCGGGCCGGGCACCTTGGCCCCGACCGAAGTCAGCGTGGCCGTTTTAGCTTGCGCTTTCGAAGATGAGATTGCGACCAGAAATCCGAGGATCACCGTCGTCGCGCGAAGCGCGAATCGCCCTTTTGCGCACCTGCGGTTGCCAGCCATTTATTTTCCCCGAAAGAGTGAACCGGTTGAGCGTTAACCTGGTCCTCTCTTTAATCCCTGACTCGGCCCGATCACTCGCCCGGGCCGAGTCAATGCCGGTTCAATGACCGGCCATTACACTAGCACTCCAGAATATTCCCCGGTCGACGGATGTTATAGGGCGGAATTGCTTAATGAGGCCCTCTCTTTGCTGTCACTGGCTGTCAACAGAGGTGCTGGCTGGCGGTGAATTTCGGCATCCTCTGGTTGCGCGGCGGCGCGGCGCGTGGCATACCTCTCGCCCATGAAATACCGCCGCTTTGGCCGCACCGAGCTGTCCATGCCTGTATTTTCTTGCGGCGGCATGCGCTACCAGTACAAGTGGCAGGATGTTGATCCGTCCGAGGTGCCGCGCGCCAACCAGGAGAACCTTGAGGCGACGATCCGCCGGTCGGTCGAGCTGGGCATCAATCACATCGAGACCGCTCGCGGGTATGGCTCCTCGGAAATGCAGTTGGGCAATATTTTACCAACGCTGCCCCGCGAGAAGATCATCGTCCAAACCAAAGTCGCTCCGCACGCGACGCAGAAGGAATTCTTCGAGGTCTTCGAGAAATCGATGCAATACCTGCGGCTCGATTACGTCGATCTGCTCTCTTTGCATGGCATTAACAACCAGGAGCATCTCGATTGGTCGCTCGGCAAGAATGGTTGCGTGGCGGCCGCGCGAAAACTTCAACGGGACGGGCGCGCGCGCCATGTCGGTTTCTCCACGCATGCGACGACGGACATCATTCTCGAGGCGGTGAACAGCGGCGAGTTCGATTACTTCAACGTCCACTGGTATTTCGTCAACGACCTGAACTGGTCCACCATCCAGGCCGCCCGCAAACTGGACATGGGGGTGTTCATCATCAGCCCGAATGACAAGGGCGGAAAGCTCTACGATCCGCCGCCGAAGCTGGTCAAGCTGTGCGCACCGCTCACGCCGATGCAATTCAACGACCTCTATTGCCTGAGCCGCCCGGAGGTCCACACGCTGAGTCTGGGCGCGGCTAAACCGAGTGATTTTGACGACCACATTCGCGGGCTGGAATATTACGACCGCGCGGCGGAGGTGATCGCGCCCATCGAGAAACGACTGCGCGCCGAGATGGAGGATTGCCTCGGCACGGACTGGTGCCAGCATTGGTTCGAGGGCCTGCCGAACTACGTGGATGTGCCGGGCCAGATCAATATCACAGAGATCTTGCGCCTCTGGACCTACGCCAAGTCACTCGACCTGACCGGCTGGGGGAAAATGCGTTACAACCTGCTCGGTGGTGAGGGCGGGCATTGGTTCCCCGGCGAAAATTCGGCCAAGGCGGGCGAGCTGGACCTTCGCGCGGCACTCGCGCGCAGCCGCTTCGCCGAGCGCATTCCGAAAATCTTGCTGGAGGCGCATGCCCTGATGTTCGACACGCCGGTGAAGCGCCTGAGCCAGAGTTAAGCAGGTATGGTAGGGACGCGACGCTGGCGCGTCCAGGCTGGCTCGCAGCTTGCGAAAAACTCATTGGCCCCGCTTTCGAGAATTAATCACGTTGGAACATTCACGGACGCGTGGGCAACGCACCCCCTGCCAGCCAAAGCCCACCACACGCTCGGAACAAAGTCCCGCTTCCCATCTACCGCACCAGGGGCTGGGTGCTGCGCAGATACGCGAAGAGGTGGCGCACTTGCTGGTCGTCCATCGTGTCCAACAAGCCCTCGGGCATGAGCGAGACACCGGCGGACTTCATCTCGCGCACCTGGTCTTGCGCGATGGTGACGTTTTCGCCGTCGATGCCGCGCAACACCACCACCCGATTATCCTTGTCCGCCAGGAAACCCGAAAGCACTCGCCCATCCTTGGTGGAAACTGTGTAGTTCTCGAAGCCTTCGCGAATCTCCGCGCTCGGATTGATGATGCTCAACAACATGGTGTCGAGGTCGTCGCGCTTGTACGTCGTGAGGTCAGGCCCGATCTGTCCACCCTGGCCAAAGAGCTTGTGGCACGCGGCGCAGGTGCCGTTGAAGATTTTCTGCCCCTCGTAAGGGTTGCCCGAGCCGTCACGCAACGTGCCGGCGAGGTGCGTGATCTTCTGTTGCATTTCGGCGGTCGTCGTCAAGCGATCAGGGCCCCAGCATTTGTTGGCTTGCTCGGCGAGGCCGGGATACGCCCGCACCTTGCGACGAACGTCTTGGGGAACGATCTCCGGCGCGATGCGCCCGTCCGTCACGGCAGCCAGAAGTTGCGTCGCCCATTGCGGACGGCTCGCGAGCAACGTGAACGCGGCCGCCCGGGCGTCGCGATGGAAGTGACCAAAGTTGCGCACCGCTTCGGCGCCAATGCTAGTTTCATCAAAGGCGGCGAGCGCGGTCAAAGCAGCGTGATGAACATTTGTCTGCGCGGCGTCCGCGAGAAC
>CAZMLP010000737.1:0-1656 GCA_964566745.1 uncultured Verrucomicrobiota bacterium
CTGGTAACAGAAGAGCGGCAGGCGCGCGGTCCGCGCGGCCTTGACCAGCGTGGGAAAGCCGGAACTGGTGAGATTGTCGGAAATCTGGCAGAGCGCGTCGATGCCTTTGCCGCACAGCGCAATTCCAGCATTGGGCATTTCCGCGCTTTGATTCACCGCCAGCGCCTCGACCTGGATTCCGGCCCGGGTCGCCGCCTCGATCAACCCGTCTTTTTGGATCAATGAATTGTCCTCGGAGGGATTGAACAAGGTTCCAATTTTTTTGACGCCCGGCAGGCATTCGCGGATGACCTTGATCATTTTCTCGTGGTCGCTTACCGGTGTGGACCCGGTGACGTTTGGCAAATGGTCCGTGGCCGACTTTCCCGCGCCCGCTTTTACCGGATCGGTCACTTGGGCAAAGATGAGCGGCCGGTCGCGCACCTTTTTGAGGGCGGTTTGCAGGGACAGCGTCGAAATGGCGACCAGCATATCACTCTGCTCGCTGAGGGCGGAATCGACCATCACACCCAGCGTGGGCACGTCGCCCTGGGCGTTCATCAGTTTGATTTGATAGTCGCGGCCCTCCACCAGCCCTGCCTCCGCCAGACCGGCCAGGACCCCCCGCCGGGAGTCCTCCACGGCCGGCACGTCATTCAACTCGAGGAGGTGGACTTTCCACATCTTGGCGAGTGGCGCGGCCATTGCTTGAGCGGGAACTGGCCTGGCCGGGGATTCAATTTCCCGCAACACGTCTGGCGGGATCGCAAGACCAAGTTTCCGCGTCACTTCCTGGTTCAACGCGGTCACGTTCACTGAGACATTCGTCATGGGAATTCCCGCGGGCGACTCGCCCATTAACACCCGTGCCACGAATGGCGCCGTCGCCTTGCCGCTCTCGAAATACCCGGGCCCCATCGACGCGAGCACCCCGCGCGGCAAATACTCCGCGTCGTCATTGATTACCGGGATGCGGGCGGACGCGGCGACCTTGAGGATTCCTTCGAGCGCCTGATACGCCGTGTTGTCACTCGGAATGTAAATGGCGTTCACCCGGCGCGCCACCAGACCTTGGGCGGCCTGCATCATTTCTCCCGAGGTGGCAGCCGTCAGTTCCACGAGCTCCATTCCTTTCTTCGCGGCCAACTCGCGCAGCACCGTGACGATCTTGGTCGAGTTCGCCTCGCCGCTATTATAGAGCGTGCCGATGGTCTTGAGGCCGGGCAGCAGCCGTGGCAGCAGGTCCATCGTGGCTTCCAACGGGGGAAAAGAACCCACGCCGGTCACATGCGGGACGTGGTCCTCCCAGGTCTTGCCCGCGCCGCCCGCGATCGGGTCGGTCACGCAGGTGAACACCACCGGCTTGTGTTTCACGCGAAAGCAGGCGCCTTGCAGGATTGGGGTGGTGAAGGTGACGAGCAAATCCGCGTCGCTCTGGTCCAGGTTCAACATCAGCGCGGGGATGTTGACCATTTCACCCTGGGCGTGAGTCTTCGTGATGACCAAATTCTTTTGCTCCTCGAAACCCAATTCCTTCAATCCGGCCAGCAAACCATCCAGGCACGAGTCGATGGCTTGCTCCGGGGCGAGATAGGCCATTGTCACGCGAAACATCTTGCCGGGTGGCGGTCGCGGAATGGCAAGGCTGGCCGTGCTCGTCGGCGCGGGGCCGGAAGG
>CAZMLP010000738.1:0-2137 GCA_964566745.1 uncultured Verrucomicrobiota bacterium
CTCGAGATTGAGCTGGCCGGCACGGACAAGGAAGCCGCGCGCAAGCAATTGGAGGAGGCGTCGCACCGTTTCCTGAGCAACCCGGTGATCGAGGATTACCGGCTGGAGATCGTCGAATAACGAGTCACCGCGCGAGAGGGACGCCCTTTGCAGCGCGCCATTCCCCGCTTACCTTGGGTCATTTATGAATTTGGTTGTGCTTCAGTTTCCAGCGTCCAACTGCGATCAGGACGCGATCCATGCCATCCGCCTGCTGGGCCATTCGGCCCGCTATGTGTGGCACAAGGACAACTCACTCGGCGACGCTGACGCGGTGATCGTGCCCGGCGGTTTTAGCTACGGGGATTATCTTCGTTGCGGAGCCATCGCGCGATTCAGCCCGGTGATGCAGGCGGTGAAACAGTTCGCCGCCAATGGCGGGCTGGTGCTGGGGATCTGCAACGGTTTCCAAGTGTTGTGCGAGGCCGGGTTGCTGCCCGGCGCGTTGATCCGCAACCGCTCCCTCCAGTTCCGTTGCGAGCAAGTTTATTTGAAGACCATCACCCGCGACTCGGCGTTCACGAGCCAGATTCCCGCGGACAAGATTTTGCGAATCCCCATCGCGCACGGCGAGGGATGCTATTTCGCGGACGAGCCAACCGTCGCGCAACTGTGGAAGGAGAACCGCGTGCTGTGGCAGTACTCCACCGCGACCGGGGAGATCACCGACACGGCCAACCCGAACGGCTCGGTGCAGAACATCGCGGGCATTTGCAACGAGGCGCGCAACGTCGCGGGCCTCATGCCGCATCCCGAGCGCGCGTGCGAGTCCATCCTCGGCGGCGAGGACGGCCGCCTGATTTTCGCGAGCCTCTTCCACGCGTTGCAAAATCGCGCCCGCGCGGCGGCGGCTTGACCGGTTGCCCGCGCGTATTTCACCGGCTCGCGCCCTGGTTCATCAGTTTTAGCAGCGACCCGGTGACGCCGTTGGTCGCGCCGGGATTGCCGCCTTGCAGCGCCAATGTTCTTTCCAATTGGTCGCCGAGCCGGCGGTATTCCAGCTCCAGCCGCGGATTCGGCACTGCGGCGCGCGGTCCCAATAGGTTGTTCGTTGCCGCTTCCGCAAGAATGAGCCACGCCTCCTCGCGCTTGCCGGCGCGGATCAGGGTTTCCACCATGCGCTCCATCACTTCCGCGGGCTCGCCCGGATCCAGCGTGAAATTGAAGTGGCCGTACTTGGCCACGTCCGGGTCAAACGCCATCCTTCCCAGCGCGAGCGCCGCCTCGTCATCGCCGCGATCCCACGCCAGCTCGGCGAGTTCCAGGCGGTAGGTCCGCTGGTTCGCGGGGTCCGTCTCGATCAACTGCCGCAGATACTGCTCGATGTCTCCCGCGGGCGGAATGTGGAAAACGCTCCGCTCGAGGCGGTACGCCTCCATCATGGCGAGCATCTGGCGCTGGGCCGGCTCGGCCACGCGCCTGGATAATTTTAGAAAACGGTTCGTGAACGGGGCGAACCGCGGGACGAACACCTGGCTCCAGTTGGGCTGGTCATGCATCCGCGTCAGCAAACCAAGCGGCTCGTTGGACTCCGGCTTCTCCCGCTGCCAGCGGAGATACAGGGAACGGAGCACGCGCCACGGCACCAGCGGCGTGCTGGCGTAGTAGTCATTGAAGGACCAGTAGTCATCATCGCTCAGTGTGTGGCTTTGCAAATATTGGGCCAGCAAGGACTCGGCCCGGGGACGGATGCGCTCGTCGAGGCCAACCCAAAGGTTCGCCGGCTCGCGCACAAAGAGCGCGCGTTGCGCGACAAACTCGATGGTCGGATAATAGTCGGACTGGATCGCCGTGTCCGGCGGCGGAATATAGGCGCCGTTCTTGGCGGGAACGACCTCCTGCGCGAGCAGCAAGGGAAACGACTTAATATTGACGCGGGCCAGGTCCTCGTGAACCCCCGGCTCGTTGAACCGCCGCTGGACCGCCGCAAGGTCAATTTTGACGGGGGCCACAGACCCCACGAGAACCAAGTCTCCCGGCCCCCCGTACCAGATGCTGACATGAGGAAACACCGAGGCAAACGTGGCGACCATGGTGGCGAACGCCCGGTTGTTGCTCTCGTACGCCTGCACCCATTGCACCATGATGCCGCCGGGCC
>CAZMLP010000739.1:0-5068 GCA_964566745.1 uncultured Verrucomicrobiota bacterium
GCCCGGGAATTGATACTCCACCGGGTCCTCCACGGTGATAATCTTGCGATCCGGCCGGTTGATGAAATTGAGACAGGAATACAGGGTGGTGGTTTTGCCGGAACCAGTGGGACCGGTCACGAGCAAAATGCCATCCGGCAGGCTGATCAACCGCTCAAAAGTCTGCTGGTCATCCGTAAAAAAGCCCAACTCCGCCAAACCCAGTTTCAAGCCCTCCTTGTCCAAAATACGCATGACGACGCTTTCGCCATGGTTGGTGGGAATGACCGAAACGCGCAAATCAATGGTCTTGCCACCCACTTGGGCTTGAATACGACCGTCCTGCGGAATGCGCTTCTCCGCGATGGACATGTTCGACATGATCTTGAGACGGGCGACAATCGAGGCCTGCAACCGTTTCGGCGGGCCCTTCATTTCATGGCAAACGCCGTCAATGCGATAACGCACCCGGAATTTGCTCCCCATCGGTTCCAAGTGAATGTCCGAGGCGCGCGCCTTGAAGGCGTCCACAATGATCTGGTTGACTAGTTTGATGATCGGCGCGTCGGCATCCACGACCGCGGCATCGGCTCCCGCCTCGACCTTCGCCAGTGTGGAGATTTGGACCTCACCCTCGGTGATGTCCTGGATCATCTTGCTGACCGAGTCATTCTTGGAGCCGTAGTAACGGCCCAGTGCCGCCTGAATGTCCTCATCGCTGGCCACCAACAGGCTGACATCCTTGTTCAGCGCGTGCCGGATACCGTCAATGAGGTCCAAATCCGAGGGGTCGCTTACGGCGAGGGTGACACTGTTCAACTCATCGTTACGGAAAACAGGTATGACATTGAAGCGCTTGGCAATGGGCCCGGGGACCGATTTGATGACATCGTCCTCCAAACGCATCGAGCCCAAGTTGATGTATTCCACGCCAGAGGTGGATGCCTTGGCCTGGGCAACATCCGCCGAACGGACAAATTTCTTGGCGACAAGAGTGTCCACCACTCCCTCGCCGCTCGAATCGGCTTCCTGCCGGGCCTGGTCCAACTGCTCGTTGTTTACCACGCCCATCTCCACCAACGTATCAATCAAATAATCATCTCTCGTCGCCACAGCTAACCTTTCATCCCGCGAAGGAATTGTGCCACGGATTGCGCGCGCGATACTGTGGCCAAGTTTAATCTCTGTCAATTGGGACGGCAGAGAATTCCATCGCAATTGAAGTCCTGTCAACGGCTTCTCTCGAACAGACAGGCAACAACCCGCTTCGTTTCAGCGCAATTTGCGTGCCGGATCAGCGTAATTAATGGATTTTTCGACCGGCGCGCCATCATGGAAACCAGCAAAATCAGGCGGTTGGCGCCCATTGTGAAAAACATGAAAGTTAAATCACGCCTCCGCTCATCCTCGTGCTTTTGGCGTCTATTCACCATGTGTCCGGATTGAATTTCGCCCGTTGGTTGAATTTGACCCGCGACGGCAGGGTTCCATTTGACCTTTATGGGCGCCCTCCTAAAGTCTTTGCGGACATAGGCTCCGGGAACGTTTTGCCTGGATTTCAGTCCAACCACCGAATGAACAACTCTGCGCCTGCCGCCATTTTGGCCGCGCGGCAACTGACCAAATCCTATGCCAACGGCGCGACCAGCCTTACCGTTTTGAAGGAGGTCAGCTTCGAAATCGAGCCGGGCGCCACTTGCGCCATTGTCGGCCCCTCCGGCAGCGGAAAGACCACCCTGCTTGGCCTTTGCGCCGGGTTGGACCGCCCCAGTTCCGGCGCGGTGATCCTCAACGGAGCCTCGTTGGGTGACCTTGACGAGGATGCCCGGGCGCGCGTTCGGAACGAGGGGGTCGGCTTCGTTTTTCAGAATTTCCAATTGCTGCCGACGCTAACCGCCCTCGAAAACGTCATGGTGCCGCTTGAACTCCGGGGTGAGGCGGGAATTCGGAAAGAAGCCGTGGAATTGCTGGAGCGAGTCGGTTTGGGCAACCGGCTGGATCATTATCCAACTCAACTCTCGGGCGGGGAGCAACAACGGGTGGCGTTGGCCCGGGCGTTCATCAACTGTCCGAAAATCCTCTTCGCCGACGAGCCAACCGGCAATCTTGATGCCGACACGAGCGGAAAAGTGGTGGATCTCTTGTTCCATCTGAACCGTGACTTGGGAACCGCGCTGGTGCTGGTCACCCACGATCTGGAGCTGGCGCAGCGCACCGGCCGGATCATACGTTTGAGGGGTGGAGGGGTCATCTCCGACACAGTCAACGCGGTCACAGACACCCCGCGCACCTCATGACCCCCCCTGGCCCGGCTTCTCGCAACGGCTTCGCTGGGTTCTTCCGCGCGCTGGCCCAACCCTGGACCTGGCGCATGGCCTGGCGTGACAGCCGCTCCAGCCGGCGGCGGCTGATGGTGTTTTCCCTTTCCATCGTGCTTGGCGTCGCGGCTCTGGTCGCCATCGGTTCCCTCAGCCGAAACCTCCATGACGCCATTGACGAGCAGGCCAAGACGTTGCTGGGCGCGGATCTCGCTGTGACATCCCGCTCGCCTTTCACTCCCGAGCAGGAAAATCTGTTCGTCTCCTTGGGCGGCGAGCAGTCCCGCGAAACGAGCTTCTCCTCGATGGCCTATTTCCCCAAGACGGCCGACACGCGCCTGGTCCAAGTCCGCGCCTTGGAGGGCCGATTCCCTTTCTATGGCAATCTGGACACCGCTCCGCCCGATGCGCCGGAGGAATTTCGCGCGGGCAATGGGGCGTTGGTCGAAGACACGCTGCTCGCGCAGTTCAATGCGCGTCCTGGCGATGAAATCAAGCTCGGGGAGGAGCGGGTAAAAATCGCGGGCAGTTTGCGCAAAGTGCCGGGGGAAAGCTTCGCCTTCGCGAATTTCGCGCCACGCGTCTATTTGCCCATGGCCCGCCTGTCGGAAACCGGTCTTCTTAAAAAGGGCAGCGTGGTGCGTTACCGTGCCTATTTTCGTTTGCCCCCGAAGGCAGACATTGCGAAAGAGGTCGCGCGCATCAAACCGGAACTCGAAAAGGCCCGCCTGAGCTTTGAGACGGTGCAGAAGCGAAAAGAGGATTTGGGCGAGTCGATGAACAACCTCTACCGGTTCCTGAATCTGGCTGGTTTCATCGCGTTGCTGCTGGGCGGCGTCGGCATTGCCAGCGCGGTGCAGATGCAGGTGCAACAAAAGCTCGGCTCGGCTGCCGTGCTCCGCTGCCTGGGGTGCCCTGTCAGCCAGACATTCGCAATTTACTTTATCCAGGCCACTGCCTTGGGCCTGGCTGGTGTGCTTGTGGGGACGACACTGGGATTGCTGATTGAGCAAGCCATCCCCCGACTTGCGGCCAGGATGTTCCCCTTCCCCGTCGCTTTCACAGTCCATTGGTGGCCGGTGGTGCGTGCGATGGCGGTAAGCCTGGGCATCAGTTGGCTCTTCGCGCTGTTTCCGCTACTCGCTGTCAGACGTGTGACTCCATTGGCGGTACTGCGCGGATCAGGCGAAAACACCGCCACTCGCGACCCTTGGCGCTGGGTGGTCGGAATCATGATTTTTGCGGCTGTGGCTGCCTTCGCCGTGGCGCAGAGTGACAAATGGTATCACGGCTTAGCCTTTGCCGGCGGGCTGGCGGTGACCTTTGGCGTGCTGCTGCTGGTCGCCAAACTCATCGCGTGGGCGGCGCGCCGGGCGGCACGACCAGCATGGCCTTACGTCTGGCGGCAGGGCCTGGCAAATCTTTACCGCCCGCGCAACCGCACCGTGCTGCTCATGGTTTCACTCGGGCTGGGAACATTTCTGATACTGACTCTCTATCTGCTTCACAGCGCGCTCCTCACCGAATTGATTCCGGACCGCGATGGCAACCGGCCCAACGCCATCCTGTTCGACGTGCAGGTCGATCAACGCGAGGCCCTGGGCGATTTGTTGAGAGCGGGCGGGTTTCCCGTTCTCAACCAGGCGCCGGTGGTGACGATGCGCTTGCAATCCATCAAAGGTCAACCGGTTGAGGACCTTCTCAAGGACAAATCAAAGCGCATTCCCGGCTGGGCTTTGCGACGCGAGTACCGCTCCACCTACCGTGACCATTTGATGGAATCGGAAACCCTGCTTTCCGGCGCCTGGGAGCCGCGCGCCGACACCAATGCCGTCACCGTGCCCGTCTCGATTGAGGCCGACATGGCGCGCGACTTGAAGGTCGGCATCGGTGACGCGATTGTTTTCGATGTGCAAGGCGTGCCGGTGACAACACGGGTGGCGAGCGTGCGCAAAGTCGATTGGCGGCGGGTGCAGTCCAATTTCTATTTCGTGTTTCCCTTGGGCGTGCTCGAAAGCGCGCCGAATTTCTTCATCTTCACCACGCGGGTCAATTCCGCAATCGACTCGGCCCGCATGCAGCGCGCGGTGGTGGAGAAATTTCCGAATGTTTCGATCATCGATCTAACCCTCGTCTTGCAGACGCTCGACGGCATTATTGAAAAAATCACCGTGGTGGTGCGTTGCATGTCCCTTTTCACCGTGGCCACCGGCTTTCTGGTGCTGACGGGCGCGGTGTTGACCGGTCGCTACCAACGCATCCAGGAGAGCATTCTCCTGCGAACTCTTGGCGCCTCGCGGAGGCAAGTATTGCAAATCCTGTTCGCGGAATACCTGTTACTCGGCGTGTTTGCCAGCCTCACGGGCGTGATCCTGGCCACCGCCGCAAGCTGGGCGCTCGCGCGGTTTGTTTTCGACATTAGCTTCACCACCTCCCCCTGGCCGTTCTTGGTGACCACCGCGATTGTCTCAACGATCACGGTGTTGACCGGCTTGGGCACTAGCCTCGGCGTCACCCGTCGCCCGCCGTTGGAAATTCTGCGCGCGGAGAGTTGAGCGCCGTGCCCGTCAGTCCATTTGCTGAAGCGCCTGGCGATGGCAATCGTCGCAAATGCCATGGGTGATTCCTGGCGGCGGTTCGAGCTCAAAAAGTCCCAGCTTGGCCACCGCCTGCTCCGCCTGAACCCATTTCGGCGTGGCCACGCGCTTGCACCAACTGCAAACCTTGACGAGTGGCGCCTTGTTTTGGACCGCCGGGGCCAGCAGACCAAC
>CAZMLP010000740.1:0-5972 GCA_964566745.1 uncultured Verrucomicrobiota bacterium
CTCTACGGCCGCAACTGGGGCAGCTACGGCGACTTTCCGTTCCTGCACTTCGAGACGTGCTATTACCAGGCCATCGAGTTCGCGATCGCGCGCGGCCTCCAGCGCGTCGAGGCGGGCGCGCAGGGCGAGCACAAGATCCAGCGCGGCTACCTTCCGCGCGAGACCTACTCCGCGCACTGGATCGCCGATCCCCGATTCTCCGACGCCGTCGCGCGATTCCTCGCGCAAGAGCGGAAGGTTCCAAACTTGAAGATTACGCTCGGCTCCAGCCGCAAGCAGGGAACCGTCGGGACTAAACGAAAGCAGGTGAACGATCAGGCCATCCGGCGAACCGAAGCGGGCGAACTCCCTGCCGCTGACCGGCTCCAGCAGCCGGGTCTCGCGCTCGGAGGCTTTGAGCGCCAGTATTTTTCCATCAGGGGAGAAGGCCATGGCACTCGCCGCCAGTCCCCGGGCCTCGCAAGGAATGACGCGCACCGGTTTCCAAGTGGCGGTGTCGCGAACTTGATAGTGGTCCGGGAACGAGGTGACCAGCCAGCGGCTGTCGGGGCTGAAGGCGGGCCGTGAGTTGGGCGTGCCCCACTTGAGGACCGGTTCCCCGTTCGCGGCGGACCAAACCCAGGTCGAGGAGGCGGTGGTATGGGTGTTGAACCAGCAGCCGGAGGCGATCCAGCGCCCGTCTTTGCTGACCGCGAGGGTATCCATGCCGGTGTGCCCCTCCAAAAAGGGGGCCAGCGTGTTTTTCGAAAAGTCGTAGAGATAGCCATTTTCCTCCACGTTGATTAGCAGGCGCTCATTGTCCGCGAAGAAAGTGGCGGACATCATGTCGCGGTCGCTCAGCCTCAACAAGGTTTCTGGCGCGGCCAATTGCGAGGGGAGCGGGGTGTCGGGCGCGGGCAAATGCCAGCGCAAGAGGCCCGCATGACCCGTGGTGAGAAACTGGTTCGTGCCGCGAAAATGAGCCGCCCCTGTCCATTCTGTTCCAGCTCGCGCGGGATGGGCGGGGTCGTCCAAGTTCCACAACCAAAGTCCCGTTCCCGAACTGGCGGCGATGTACCGCTGGTCCGGGCTGAAAGCCACGCTAGAGAACGCCTGGTCCCCGGCAGGCGCGGTAAATATTTTGCACTCCCGCGCCGGGTGGACCCGCCAGATGCGGATGCCAGATTGGCTGTGCACGGCGAGGCGGGCGCCGTCCGCGCCAAAGCCGAGCGGCGTGCAGCCTTCCGCGCGGAACAGTTGCTCGCCAGAGGCGGCGTCCCACACGCGCAACACCCGATCCCAAGCCATCGTCACCAACAAATCGCCTTGTGGCCTCAGCAGCGCCCGAACCCCCTCCCGGGTGTGGCCTTTGAACGGCCGTTCCGCGCCCGTTGCCGCGTTCCAGACATACGCCAAACCGTCGTCGCATCCTCCAGCCAAGGACCGGCCGTCCCCGGACCAGGCCATTTGTAACAAATCCCGGCTACGCCGCGAAAACTGGCGGATGACTTTGCCACTGGCGAAATCCAGAATCCGGGCCTCCTCCCCGCAGGCAACGGCGAGCCAATTCGTCCGGGGATGAAACGCCAACGCTCCTGGACGGGGCAGAACAATTGACTCGTAACGCGTCTGACCACTGCGCGCGTCACACACCCGGACCGTCTGCGCGTCGGTCGGATAGGCCAGCAACCCGCCCTGCCTATCAAAGGCGGGGCCCAGTTCAAAACCGAGCGGGCGGGCGTGATCGGTTTCCCACAACAATTGACCTTCCGGCAACCCCCAGACTTTCAATTGAGGACCAAATTTGGCGGCAAGGAACCGCGCCCCAGGACTTAACACGAGCGAGGGGGATCCGGTGGTCGGGAAGGAAAGTTTGGCCATCACTCGGTCATCCATGACGCGGGCCACAGTGATGTTTCCCTGCCGGTCGATGGCCGAGTAATGCTCCAACCGGTCGTCCACGGCGGTGGAGAGCGAATTGCTCGAGTAAGAGAGGGGGAACGGCTCTGCCTCAAAGTCGGGCAATGCCAGCGCGGCAATCGCCTCGGTCCGCAACTCGGGGGTAGGATTCAGTCGGGCCGCCACGCGAATCGCCGCGAGACTTTTGACCCGCTGACCCATCTCGCGCGTCAGGCGCTGGGCCTTGGCCTGGGCCAGGCTGGCGCTCCAAAGAGACTGCTGGGCGCGCTGCTCGTTTTCCCGAGCGGCGCTTGCGTTTCGCTCGGCATGCAGGGCCGCCAGTGCGGCCGCCACCGCGAAAGCCACCACGACGGCGATGACCACAAGCGCGGCGGTGTTCGCCTGGACCAGGCCCCGGCGAATGCTCTCGCGCCGGCGCTGCAATTCCTCGGCGGAAAGGGGCTCGGGTTTGGAGGCTGGATTGGTCATGCGGATGGCTGCTCGCGATTATGCCGCATGGCCGGGCCCGCACAAGCCGGAGCCGAGACAACCTTGGGCCAGCGGAGCCAAACCAGCCGTCAGTGAAAATTAAACCCGAAGCCGTTTTGCCCGCCGTGGGATTGATTCACAAACGCGCCGCCATTGGAATCAAGCCCGGCGTCCCAATGAACATTTGTGCCCGGAGAAAAGCTGTCGTTGGGCTGGCTCGGTCCCAAAAACCAATAGAAAGTGCCTGACATTCCCCCCGAGATGTTTCCATTGCCGGCACTGGTCAGCCTGGCGGCACCTTTGTACCTGCCGTACACCGCGTGCGCGATAAACTGCTGCCAATGACTATCCACATCCTTGGCGGAATCAAATGAGCTGACACCGGAGGCATTCAGGTTGAAGCCGTTCAACGGCATGTTCACCACGCCATAGTGCAAGGTGGGCGCGTTGCCATTGCGGCCCAACCCGCTGTTGGACAATTTCAAATCGAATGAGTCGGTTTTGAAGCCGCCAAAATCCAGAACACCATTTCCGGTGAGGTTGTAGTTTCCGGATGCGTTGATGGAGCCGGAGAAGGAGATGCCGCTGCTGAAGGAATGCCCTTGCGCAAAAATGTTGAAGCTCCCGTTGACCGTCAGGCCGCTGTTTTGAAGCGTCAGCTTGCCATTGGAGGCGGTGAAGCCCCCGCAAGTCACGTTTCCGGTGTACTGCAGGCTCATGTTGCCGCCGCTATTGATGCTGCCGCTGACCTTCACGCCAAAACCGGGGATGTTCAGCATCGCCTCCATCGGCGAGAGCGACATCACACCGCCACCGCGCACGAGCGTGAAGTTGACACCGGTGCAAGGAATCCCGCCCAAGGTCAAGTTGCCCGCCGAGACTGGCTGGCTGATGTTTCCGCTGAATTGGAAATAAAAATCCGGCAGTCCCAAGGTGAGGATATTCTCCACGCGCAGGCGTGCCCCAGTGATTTTCAAGCCGTCGTTACCCAAGGTGGCGGACGGGTTGCCTCCATTGGAGGATTCCACGTGAAAAATGCCGGAGTTGAGGGGTTGGACGCTCAGGTTAATGGAGTTGGCCAAATTCAACGAGCCATCCGTCGCGACGTTAATTTTTCCCGAAACGTTGCCGGTCGGTGTCACGAATGCCAGCAACCCGCCGCTCAAATTGCCCTCCAAAACGACTCCGTTTGAGCCAAGCGTGGCCGTGACCCCGCCCAGACTCATCGTCGGCAAAGACCCGGGCGCCACCGACAGGGTCTGGCTCGTCGAGGCAGTCAAGCCGAACTTTCCGTTCGAGGCGATGCTGCCGCTCACAAGACCCAGGCTGGCCGAGGTCTTGCCGAGAGGCACTTGCAACTTGCCGGACGAAAAGCTCACCGAGGCATTGCCCTTAAGATAAACAAACTCCAACGACGCGCTCTCGACGTTGAATCCGGCCAAAGTCACCGCGGCCGGGCCCGCGTTGAAATCTATGTTTCCATTGAAGGGGACGGTGAAGGAAGGCAAACCCGAGGTGGCCACAATCTTGCCGTTGAACACCAGCCGCGCGTTTGCGGGGAAAATCATGCCAGCGCTGGTCAATGTGGCGGTGAAGGTCTTGCCAGTCCCCGGGGCCAGGGCAAGGGAGTCAAACACCAGCGGATCGACGGTCACACTCGCGCTCGCCGAGAGACTGGCCACCCCGGCGGTGGTGAAACCCAGCTTCGCACTCACCGCCGCGCCTCCGGTTACCGGGATGACGCTCAACACGCCGCCGCTGGCGTTACCTTCCACGGTGAGGCCGGTCTGGGTCAGCGTGGCCGTTGAACTGGTCGCCAGCGAAACGAACGGCAGGCCTACGGGAGTCAGGCTCCCGGTGGTTTTGCCCGACAGGCTAAAGGTTCCATCCGCGTTCAGGCTACCGGTGACGTTTGCGCGCCCCAAAATGCCGCCCCCCAACGCGGGTATCACCAAGCTGCCGACGGTGAAATTCGCGGAGGCGGCCCCGTTTGCCACATTGAGTTCAAATGCCGCGCTCTCCACGGCAAACGCGCCGGAAACGCCAGGCGGCGAAAGGCTGCAAGTCACCGAGTTGAGTTTCACCTTGAAATTGCCGCTGGCCGGAATGGTGAACGCCGGCAGCGTAAATATTCCCAGGCTTTTTCCATTGAAGCTCAAGGTGGCCCCAGCCGGTATCGTCAATCCGGTGTTGTCGAGCGTGGCATTAAAAAAAGTGGCGCCGCTGGACGGCGAGAGAGTGAAGGGAGGAAAACTCATGGGGTTGATCTTCACACTCACCGCGCCGCCCAGCGCCACCCCGCTGTTGGAAAGACTCACTGTCGCGGACACCGTCACGCCCGGAGAGAGCGGGACTTTGGACAACACCCCGCCGCTCACTGTGCCCGACAACGCCAGGCCGCTCTGGGTGAGGGTCGCGCTGGACGCCGCCATGCTCCCAATGGGCAAGCCGCTGAGCGGAAAGTTGCCGCTCGTCGTGGTGATGAACTGGAATGTTCCGTCGCTGCCGATGGACAAAGTGCCGGTCGTTGACGAGCGATAGCTGGCTCCAAAGGCGGTGTCGGGAAACGCGGTCACCAAAATGTTGGAGGGCAAGGAAAGACCGATGTGGCCAACTCCCGCCGCGTCCCGGTCCATTGTGCCGGAAAGGGCGCCGCTGCGAGTGACCATGGCCACCCGCGCGCCGGCCGCGCTCAAGTCAAACGTCGAGCTGCCCGCCAGCATCAACCGCGCGCTCCACGGCCCGTTGGAGGAGAAGGTGAAGTCCGTGCTGTCCGCGCCGCCGTCGATGATGAAAGTCGTGCCGCCAAGAACCGCGCTGTAACTCAACCGGGCGGGATTGACGCGCACGCTGGCGGACAAAATGTTGCTGGTCCGCTCCACCACAAAGTTTCCGCCCAAGGCGCCGCCCTCGACACGCGGCAAGATCGTGATCCTCCCCAACGGCGGCAAAGTCAGTGTCCCGCCAAGGCTAAACCGAAAGCTCGTGTCGTTGGCAAGGTTCACCGCACCTTTCAATGTGATGGTTCCCAGCGGCTGGTCATTGATTGCGCCGCCGAAGGAAAATGTTCCATCCGAGCCGACGGTCAATGTCGTGGCCGATTTCAGGGTAAATGCCTGCGCAAATGGCTTGCCCGGGAAGGCGGTAAGCGTGGAGCCGCCCGCAACGGCCAGACTCAAACGCGTGGTGCCGCCGGCGTCGCGCGCCACCGTGCCGGATTGGATTTGTGATTGGTTAAGCTGCAACACCGGATCGCTACCGATGCGCAAATCAAGTCCCGACTGGTTGTCCGCCGTGAGCCGGGCACTCCACGGCCCGGTGGTCGAGAAAGTAAAGTCAGTCGTATCGGAACCGCCGTCGATCAAGAAGCTCGTGCTGGCCCCAAGGCTGGTGCTCCACGCGAGCCGAGCCGGCTTGAGCCGCAAGGCTGCCTGCGGGGTGCCCTGGCCGTCTTTCTTGATTTCCAGGTTTCCGGTCAGCGGACCGCCCGAAACCCGCGGCAAGAGGCTGAATCCCGCCGCTGGCGGAACCACCACCTGACCGCCCAACGTCAAAAACAGATCAGGATCGTTCGTGAACCGGACACGCCCATGCAAGGTTGCCCC
>CAZMLP010000741.1:0-2888 GCA_964566745.1 uncultured Verrucomicrobiota bacterium
TGGCGAGGTAATCATCGGCGGCGTCGGGGCGGGCCTTTACGGCATGCTGGTTTTCGTGGTGCTGGCGGTCTTCATCGCCGGACTCATGGTGGGCCGGACGCCGGAGTACCTGGGCAAGAAAATCCAGGCTTTCGAGGTGAAGATGGCGATGCTGGCGCTGTTGATCCTGGCCATCGACATCCTCGGATTCTCGGCCTGGGGCGCAATCAGTGAATGGGGCAAGGCGGGCCTGAACAACTCGGGCGCGCACGGGCTGAGCGAGATTTTGTATGCCTTCACCTCCGCGACTGGAAACAACGGCAGCGCCTTTGCCGGCCTGACCGCCAACACACCGTGGTACAACACAACCCTGGGCATCGCCATGTTGATCGGCCGGTTCCTGATGATTGTGCCGATCATGGCCATGGCCGGGTCCCTTTTGCAAAAGAAGGTGTCCCCGGCCAACGCCGGCACGTTCCCCGTCGCGGGCGGCACGTTCATCGTGCTGTTGCTCGGCACCGTGTTGCTGGTGGGCGCGCTCAACTTCCTTCCCGTGTTGGCGCTCGGGCCGGTGGTGGAGCACTTCCTTACCCTGCAAGGCAAACTCTTTTAAGCATTCCCAGCCACTGACTGGAGTATTTATGACTCAAAAAGCAGCCTCTCTCTTTGACGCAAAAATCGTCGGCCCGGCGATCCGCGACTCGTTCATCAAGCTCGACCCGCGCTTGATGATCAAGAACCCGGTCATGTTCGTGACCATGGTGGGCGCCGCGCTGACGACCGCGGGCATCTTCACCTCGTCCACCGAACGCGGCTTTATCGCGCAACTGGCGGTCTGGCTTTGGTTCACCGTCCTGTTCGCCAACTTCGCCGAGGCGGTCGCCGAGGGCCGGGGCAAGGCGCAGGCCGAGGCGTTGCGCAAGGCGCGCAAGGACACGATGGCCCGAAGGCTCCGCGACGGGCGTGAGGAGCGTGTCGCCGCGCCGGAACTTCGCAAAGGTGATTTGGTGGTGTGCGAGGCGGGGGATGTGATCCCGGCGGACGGCGACGTGACCGAGGGCATCGCCAGCGTCGATGAGGCGGCGATCACCGGCGAGTCCGCGCCGGTCATTCGCGAGAGCGGCGGTGACCGGAGCGCGGTGACCGGCGGCACCCGCGTGCTGAGCGACCGGATTGTGGTGCGTGTCTCGATTGACAAGGGCGGCGGTTTTCTCGACCGGATGATCGCGCTGGTCGAGGGAGCGCAACGGCAAAAGACGCCGAACGAGATCGCGCTGACGATATTGCTCTCGGCGTTGACACTGATCTTCCTGCTGGTGTGTGTGACCTTGAAGCCGTTTGGCATTTATTCTGGCGCCGCGTTCTCCATGCCAGTGCTCATCGCGCTGCTGGTCTGTCTCATTCCCACAACCATCGGCGGGTTGCTCAGCGCCATCGGCATCGCGGGCATGGACCGCGTGCTGCAGCGCAACGTGCTGGCCATGAGCGGTCGCGCGGTCGAGGCGGCGGGCGATGTGGACGTGCTTTTGCTCGACAAGACCGGGACCATCACGCTGGGCAACCGCATGGCGACGGCTTTCGTCCCGGCGCCCAATGTCAAGCCCGAGCGCCTGGCCGAGGCCGCGCAATTGGCGTCGATGGCCGACGAGACCCCCGAGGGGCGCAGCATCACCGTGCTCGCAAAGGAGAAGTTCAACTTGCGCGCCCGGGACGTGGCCCAGACCCAGGCAAAATTCGTGCCGTTCACCGCGCAAACGCGCATGAGCGGCGTCGATTTCCCGGCGCTGGACGGCCAGCCGGCGCGGCGGATTCGCAAGGGCGCGGCCGAGGCCATTCGCCTTTACGTGGACCAGTCGGGTGGCTCGTTCCCGAAAGAAGTCAACCAGGGCGTTGATGAGATTTCGCGCTCCGGCGGCACGCCGCTGGTGGTCGCGGATGGCCGCGAGGTCCTGGGCGTGGTGCACCTGAAGGATGTCGTGAAGGGCGGGATCAAGGAGCGTTTCGCGCACCTGCGCAAAATGGGCATCCGCACGGTGATGATCACCGGGGACAACCCGCTCACGGCCGCCGCCATCGCCGCCGAGGCCGGCGTGGACGATTTCATGGCACAGGCAACGCCGGAGCAAAAGCTCAAGCGCATTCGCGAGGAGCAAGCCGCCGGCCACCTGGTGGCGATGACTGGCGACGGGACCAACGACGCCCCCGCCCTGGCGCAAGCGGATGTGGGCGTGGCCATGAACACAGGAACGCAAGCCGCGCGCGAGGCGGGCAACATGGTGGATCTGGACAGCAATCCCACCAAACTGATTGACATTGTAGAAATCGGAAAACAAATGCTGATCACACGCGGCTCGTTGACGACCTTCAGCATCGCCAACGACGTGGCCAAGTATTTCGCCATTATCCCGGCGATGCTAATGGCGACGTTTCCCGCCATCGCGCCGCTAAACATCATGCGCCTCGCCTCGCCGGAGAGCGCCATCCTGAGCGCGGTGATCTTTAACGCGTTGATCATCATCGCGCTAATTCCCCTGGCGTTGCGCGGGGTGAAATACACGCCGATCGGCGCGCTCGCCACGCTGCAACGCAATCTGCTCATTTACGGCGCGGGCGGCGTTATCATCCCGTTTATTGGCATCAAGGTCATTGATGTCATTATCACCACCCTCAAACTTGCCTGATTATATGAAAGAATTCTTTGCGGAAACTCGCGGCGCGGTGATGTCCACCCTGATCCTCGCGGTCGTTTGTTGCGGGGCGTATCCGCTGGCGGTGTACGGGCTTGGCCAGGCACTGTTCCGGCAGCAGGCCAACGGCAGCTTGATCCGCGATGAAAAGGGCGTGGTGCGCGGCTCGCGACTGCGCTTGATCTTTTGCTCCGGCGTTGCCTGTGCCATGAAATCGTCCAC
>CAZMLP010000742.1:0-6651 GCA_964566745.1 uncultured Verrucomicrobiota bacterium
CGAGGGTTCGAATCCCTTCGATCGCTCCATTTCTTTTTCCACGTCCCCTTGCGCCAACAAGCGACAAACCCCGCCATTTACAGGGGTTCTTGAAGGATTAGCCCCTTCGCCCGTTGCGACAGCCTGCGACCCGTTTTGCCCCTCCGCGCCTGAAATTTGCGCGTACCCGTGTGCATACCCTGTCCCCAAATTCAGATTCGGCAGACTCTCGACCGCCGCGCGCAGCGGAAGTTGCGTCTCGTCGAGATACGTTTTCATGGAAAGCTTCATGTCGCTGTGACGCATCAGCTTCATCACCAGACCTGCATGTGACCCGTGCCGGAATTCCTGGTGCTTGCGGGTCGGTGCCGTTCGGCGTAGCCTGCGGGAGAAATGAAATTCCGTTTGCTAGTGGAGTTTGATCCCGAGGTCCAACGTTGGTCAGCGGTATTCCCCGAGTTGCCGGGGTGCGCTTCCGCTGGTGATACCGAGGCCGAGGCGGTCACGAACGCCCACGAAGCGCTTGAGTTGTGGTTCGAGCCGTCCCCGCTTGCTACACCCTTGGCCACTGCGTAGTGTGCAACCACGATGGCAGTGGCTTTCCGCCGCGCCGTATCAACTATGAAACTCGAATACACCGTCCAATTTTGGCGCGAGGATAAACAATTCATTGCCCACGCCATGCCGATTGACGTAATGAGTTCCGGCGAGACGCCGGAGGCCGCCCGGCTCGCTGTGGACGAGGCCGTGACGCTGTTCTTGGAATCCATCATCGAGATGGGCACCGTTGACCAAGTGTTGGAGGAGTCCGGATACCGACTAGTGAACGGCGAGTGGCAACGCCCGGAATGGAGCGGAGTCGAGCACCGCAGCGTGCTGGTTGAAGCGTAAGAAAGGCCATGCCCAAACTCGTCGCCGAGCACTGGCGCACTTTGGAGGCGGTTTTCCTCGCGGCGGGCTTCAAATACCTGCGCCAGAAAGGGAGTCACCGTTCTTACGAAAAGCCCGACGCTCCTCGACCGGTTGTCATTCCCACCTACCGCGAGGTTCCTGTCTCGATCATTCAGGGCAATCTCAAAACAGCGGGCCTCTCGCGAGACGAGTATTTCGAGTTGCTCGCCAAGGTGAAATGATACAGCCCGGGTGGCAGAACTCATTTCACCCATCCCTTCGCAGACTCCACAATGGCCAGAATGGCGGCTTTGAGCGGGCCGCTCAGTTCATCCCAGGCGGCAACGATCCTTTGCAATTCCGGCGGAAGACTTTTTTCCTGTGCGCGTATTTGTGCATACGCCGCTTGGGCGTGATTTGAAACTCTCTGCGAATCAGCGGGTTGCGAATTTGGAGCCGAGGGTTCGAATCCCTTCGCTCGCTCCATTTCTTTTCCGCCGCCTGGGTCCCAAACAACCAGCCCATAATTCAGTATGCAGATAGCGTGCGGAATTCGCCCGTCATCGCGCTGGCGCAGTCCTATGCGGCAAGAGCCGCGACGCTCATTTCATTTCATTTCTTTGGCGGAAGACGCCAGTTCATTCGCCGGGTGGCCCTTCATGGCTCGGAAACAACCACCCGGAAAAACTTGGCGGCTCCTTCCACTGGCACCGACATCTCCCCCAAACTCTCGCCCTCGGTCACCAGCGGCTGGTTTTCAGGAATGTCCAGCGACTGCCAGCTAAAGGAATCCAGGATGTTCGTGGTCCATTGCACATCGAAGCGCGCGTTCGCTCTTCGCGGAAAGGAGATATGCAGGGAGTCGCCCTGGACTTCATAGCTCACATGCCATTCCGGTGAGGGATCATCCGGCGCCGTTCCCAGCAGATATTCGGTTTCGTTGGACAAGCCATCGAGATCCGGATCGGCGTCCGGGTCGGCCAGCGGGTCCGAGGGATCATCAAAGTGCTCCGCCTGCCAGTCGGCGTAACTTTGCCAGCCCGCAAGCTTCTCGCCGATCCATTGCTCAATCAGGCTTAACGCCTCGGTGTTCAGCACCGATGTTCCCAAGGGCGGCATGTGATAACTCTCCAAATCCACCAGGCGGCGATGAAGGATGGAATGATCAACGTCCCCCGGCACCACCACCCGGCTGAGGTTGGTGCCAAAATAATTTAGCAACGGACCGTTGATAATGTTCGCCTCGCTGAGGGGGGTGGTGATCCGGGCGTCCCAAGTGGCGCGGGTGGGCCCGTTCGGCTGGTGGCATTGCGAACAGTTGGCCGCGAGGTAGGAGCGGGCGCGATAACCCACGCTCCAGCGCTCGTCATTCAGCGCCGCCAGCCGGGGCAGCGGGTTGATGATCGCGGGCGCGCGAGTGAAGTGGCCGGCGCGGCCCAGCGCGGCGAGTTGGTTTTCGATCCCGTTTCCCGCCGGCACTTCTTTGTTGAGTTGCGGGGTGTTGAAACCGAGCGCGTATCCGGCAATCGGGGTATGACAGGTCTGGCATTCAAAGCGGGCGGGATAATGCCATCGTTGCGTTCGTTTCGTTCCGTTCTCGCTGATCTGCAGGTCCTCGTCCAATCCGCCCGCAGGCACCAAAGTGGCGTCTTGCCCGGCTTGATCCCATTTGTAAGTTACCCCGTACACCCCGTTGGTTTGTTTGATCAAAACACGCGTCTCCAACCGCTTTGCCGACGCCGGATTGCCGGGCTCCAACTCGATGTCAAAGTGTTTTACCCACATCATTCCCTCGGGAAATGTCCAATAACCATTTTCGGCGAACCCGATGGTCGCCCCGTTCGACGGGCGGCTAAACCAGCGCTGCTTGATGGCGTTGTCCGACCAAAAGGAGACGTTCACGTCGTATGGAACCACATTTGTTTGCGGCTCCAAGGTGGACAAGTTTTTGAAAATTCCAGTGGCGGAAAGCTTTTGCGGCATCACTGGCCCGCCGGTGACGCGCCGTTTGAGCACCCCCACATAACCGCTGATCCCGTCATTGACGGCGATCTCCCCGGTGGGCGGATAGATTCCCAGCGAATAGATGGAGCCGGAATAGTACCCGATCCAGCCCGCGCTGGCCACGGAGTTGGTCTGCCGCAAGACGCCAACGGATCCCGACAGGTCGGCAAACACATAGGATCCGTCCAATTCCGGATAAACATTGCCGCGATAGAACAAGCTGCCGGTAACGGCGATATGAGCATCCTGGTGCGGATACTCCCAAAGCGGCCCCGTCAGTTCGCCCTCCCAATCGCCCCAGCCGGTTGGCAAGGTTCCTTCCAGGAACGGCCAGCCATAATGAGCGCCCGGCCGGATGAGATCGATTTCCTCCCGGTTCTCCTGCCCCACATCGCTTACATAAATGTCCCCGGTGCGCGCGTCGATGCTAAAGCGCCAGGGGTTGCGAAATCCAATGGCGTAAAACTCGGTGCGGATGCTGGCCGGATCCAAGGGGGGAAACGCCTCGGGATACGTTGTCCCCCGGACATAGTTGGTGGCGCCGATGAAAGGATTGTCCGCGGGAATCCAATACGTCCCCGGCCGCGACGCCGGGTGCGGATTGGGCGCCAGGCTGTCTTTCCGGCCATCCACATCGAGCCGCATAATTGCGCTGAAAAAATCCTTGTCGATCCGTCCCGCGTTCCAAAATTGGTTGTAACCCAATCCCTCGTCTCCGAGCGAGACGTACAGGTAACCGTCTGGACCAAAGTGCAGGTCGCCCGCGTTATGGCTCGGGTCCTCGTCCGGTTGGGAAATCAGGATCACCTCCGAGTTGGTGGACGCGTGGTTGGGATTGTCCTTGTCCACTTGAAACCGGGAGAGGCGGTCCTCCAGATGTGAGTTGCCATCGCCCCCGATCACGTTCGCGGTGTAAAAGACGAAGAACCAGCCATTGGTTTTGTAATTGGGATGAAACGCCAACCCCAAAACCCCGGACTCAACGTTGTATATGGGCATGCGATCCCGCAGGTCCAGAAACAATCCGACTGCGGGCGCTTTGAGGTCCGGCACCACGCCAATCCCTCCCGGTTGGTAAACGAAAAAAAGGCGGTTGGTCTCTCCCGGCGGCGTGGTTATTCCCACCGGCCACATTGGGGGCATTCCAGGAATCCTCTCCACCACGTAGTTCGTCGCTTGGGGATACACCGGCATTTGCTGGTTGAAAAGCGCCGCGTCGGGTGTTTGGGCCCGGCCCGGCTGGTGGAATAAAATTATCCCTGCGATCAACGCAAACAATTCCCCAATTTTTCCACAAGATTTGGCCTCTCTCATTGCCGACCATCTAAAGCAGGATCGTTGCCGTATTTCGTCAGCGTCACTTTTTTACCGCAAAAGAAACACCGAAACGACACTGTTGCTTAAAAAAATCAATACACCTCGAGCAATCAGAGGCGACGGCGTCCAGTTGGAGCGCGAGAAACACGCCGTTACCCGGTGAACTCCTCTAAACTTCCCCTTTGTCGAACCCGGAGGAGTTTTTCTTTAAAGGATTACTGCCCTCACTGGCGGCCCCTATATACGCCGCTCAAGAAAATGATGTGCGATTATAATGAGGGAATCGAGTGGCATCCCCAGGGTGGGAGACGCGAGGGCGTTAAATTTCCGGGGAGGAAAAATATCGGGTGATTTGCCCCGAAAAACTGGTGTTTAACCCAAACTTCAGAGAAATCCCGCGAGGAGGCTATTGCGAAAACATTTTCGGCGTATCCAAAAAAATTCGAGTTACCTTTTGCGCGACCAAATCGTCTAATGTCGGTTTGCCCTCGTTTCGCCCACCTCTCAACGCCGAAGAATTGGTGGATCCACTTGGGATGCCGGATCGGCTTTATATTTGTATTCTGGCTCGACGCCAGGAATTCGTCCGCCGGCCATGCGATAGCGAATCAACAGGACGACCAGCAGAATCGCAACGCCAATCGTCACGCGAATGAGCGTCAGCTTGCGGCGCTCTGCTGCCTCGCGCCGCCGGGCCTCATGGCCGGGCCGGGGTCGTCCGATTTCACCCCGCGCAACGTGTCGATCACTTTCCGCCAGTCCTCGCCGGGTCGCTGCTCCAGATTAACGCGATAGTGAAAAGAATCGCAGCCCATGCTGACGCAGTAACCTTTGTTCAACCGCACCAACCGCCGATCCGTCGGGCCGGCGCCACTGCTCTCGGCCGCCAGACGAGCCAGTTCCTCGCCGCTGACCATTTGCCCGCACTGCACACAGGCCACGCTGACCCGCTCCTGGATTAGCTCGGCCGCTTTCGCCTCGTCCAGGCTCGGTCCCGTCATGACCGCCACCAGTCGCGGCACCAGCTTGGGCAGCTCGCTAATGGGCACATGCAAATCGGAATTGTCTGGATTGACTTCTGCCATAACAAACAAACTCGCGGGCGGGGTTCCCGCCCGCGCCTTCCACCGTCATTTATTTATCCTGCCGACTGTTATTTGGCCGGTTTTGCACCATCACGCGGCTGATACCATTCCCAATCTTTGGTGGCCTCATACGGAAACAACGGCTCACTCTGAAGGGACTTGGAGAAATTGTAAACTCCCGCATGCCCGTCCACAAACACCACCGGAGACATAAAAAGCGGCGCCGCGATCTCCGGGTCACCGAAGGCGGCATACATTCGCGAATAATGCCATTGGCACCACTCGCACCAAAGCCGGGTCAATTCTTCGGCTTGTACCAGACCCAGTCCTTGGTCGGCTCGTACGGAAACAGGGGATCTGCCTGCAAAGACCGGGAAAAATTGTAAACCCCGGCATGGCCATCCACAAAGGAAACGGCCGAGAAGAACTGCGCGGGCGCCCGCTGGGGATCACCGAAATCAGTGATGCCGCGGCTGTAGTGCCATTGATACCATTCCGCGGAAACGCAACCGTACACCCGCGCGGGCGGCTCATGCAGCAAAATATACAATCCCGGATTGGTCACCCATCCCTCCGATTTGCCACTGATTCCGGTTGGGTCGGATAGTCCTTGCTTGAAACCGCCGCCGCTCGGCACTGTCAGCCCTCCAGCGTTATAACCGTAACTGCACCCAATCGTTTGCCAGTTGGATGGTTTAAAATTCGCGGCGCTGATGCAGGGCATCTGTCGCTGCCCGTGGTCTCGCCGGCACTGGTAAACCTCGGAGGGTTGGACATAGTCATATAGGGGCCGGGCCTTGGCGGAAAGAAAGTCCCGCGCAAAGACAGGCTGCGGATCAAATCCTCCCATCGTCTGGGTGCAATTTTTGCTGATGCCGTCCACCGGATCAAACGCGTAATAGAGCGGAAACTTGTTTTGGTAATCATCCACGTACAATTGGGTGGCAATGCCCAACTGCCGCAAATTGCTCATGCAGCGGATGGTCAATGCCTTTTCCTTTCCCCGACTCAACGACGGTAACAGCATGCTGGCCAAAACGCTGATGATCGAGATGACCACCAACAGCTCAATCAGCGTGAACCCCCTGGGCTCCCAACGCTTCTTCTGTTTCGTCTTCATAAATCAACCCTCTGCCCATTAGACAAGCTGCGACACATTCACTCACTTGGAAAGTAATTTTCCCCGGCTGCAGCCGCCCATAACCCGGACCTCCCGTGGGCCGTTTTGTTGAATCCCACCGCCCCTGGGAACGTCCAAAGATCGAGGGAAGAACGTTTAGCAGCCCGTCAAAGAAGGGGTGTTTTCTTAGCGCGCGGGATGAATGACTAGCCGGTTCGGGCAAAGCGGGCGGCGGTGATTGGCGGGCCGGCAGTG
>CAZMLP010000743.1:0-2323 GCA_964566745.1 uncultured Verrucomicrobiota bacterium
GAGGCCGTCGCCACACTCGCCGATCAATTCGAGGCGCGGCTCAACCTTCAGGAGCGTGGCCAGGCGCTCGCGGGCCAGCGGCTCGTCATCCACCAGGAGCGTGCGAATTTTCATGGGCGGACTGTTGTTTGGTTGCCGCCAGTGTGGCCTCAGTCGCCGTCCGGTTGCAAGCGGAAGGGCAGGGTGACACGCGCCGCGAGACCGCCAGACGGCTCGTTGCGCAACTCGAATTGCTGGCGCTCGCCGTAAAGCTGGACGAGGCGCGAGCGTGTGTTCGCCGTGCCCACGCGCTCGACGGAATTCGCCGCCAGGCCGTTCCCGTTGTCCCGCACCTCGAGGTGCAGGCGGTCGGCGTCGCGCCGCGCGGTGATCCAAATCCGGCCTGGTCGAGCCCGCGGCTCGATGCCGTGCTTGATCGCGTTCTCGACGAGCGGCTGGAGAATGAGGTTGGGAACACGCGCCGCGAGAGTTTCGGCGGGCGTGTCGAACTCGACCGTCAGGCGGGGACCGAACCGGGTTTGCTCGATTTCGAGGTAGCGCCGGAGAAAGTCCAGCTCTCGCTCCAGGCTCACCTCCTGCTCCCCTGTGCTGTCCAATGCGCGGCGCAGCAGGTCCGCCAGCCGCGTCAGCATGCGGTCGGCGGCCTCGACATCCTTGTGCATGAGGGCGGCAATGCTATTCAGCGCGTTGAAAAGAAAGTGCGGATTGAGCTGCATTTGCAGCGCTTGCAGCCGCGCCTGCGCGAGACGTTTCTCCAGCTCGACGGCGCGCAACTCGCGCTCCTGGAACTTGCGGTAGTAATCGAAGGCGTGCTGCACGCTGACGATGGCCCAATAGACCAGCAGGTTGAAGTGCCACGTTTTGACGAGCAACGTCTTGAACGCGCCGGCGAAAGTGACCGGGCCCTCGACGGGATTCGCCTGCCAGAGCGCGCCCCACGCCCGCAGCACCATAAACGCCAGGGAGAACAGAACGCTGCCCGCGAGATGGACGGGCAGTTGCCCGGGCCAGTTCCCGCGCTCAAAATGAAACCGGCGGGCGAGCCAACTGGCCGGCAACGACAGCAGGGCGAACACATACCAATCCCCCAACGCCCACACGACCGCCTGGGACCACGTTACCGGCGCGCCCGCCTTGTAGCTGGAGATGTAGAACTGGCTGGCAAACGACAGTCCAATGAGTGTCCAGAAGCCAAGCCAGAGCACGGCTTTCAGAGGAAATTTGGCAGACTGTGTTTGGTTACCGGTCATCGACAGATTGGCGAGAAGCTATAAGCTGGAAACACGAACAACAATCTTGTTCGTTCGGTGGGATCACATCGGCTCCATGGCCGGGTCAAAACCTCTCGCCCGGAAAAACTCGATGGCGGCAATCACCTCATCCCAAGAGGTGGTCTTGGCTTGCGCGCGACGAAACGCGTTATCCATCGATTCAGCGCGCTCGATTTGCTCTTCCCGCAGACGTTTCAAATCGATCGCACAAGGGGCCCGGCTTTTTCCTTGTTCAAGGGTCAAGACCCTTTGTTCCATGGCCGCGATTAACCGCCGGTCAAAATCGCGTAGTTCCTCCACAAATGTTGCCATCGGCAGTTGTAATTCGCCCTTCTCGCTCGCCCACACTCGCTCTTGGTCATCGTCCCCTTGGCGCGAGTCCCAGCGCAAAAAAAGTATGACCCCATCATTCCAAAGCCAAATGGCCGGGGCATTTCGGAGATGGCCTGTGGAAAGTATCCGACCGTGAAGCCAGTCGGTGGCACGACAAAAATTCTCCCAAACTTCGCCCTCAAACTCCACGTCATCCGGAAAAAAGTGGTCGAGGATTTTTCCGCTCCAGTTGTCCGCCCGCTTTCCGGGTTCGATTTGTCGAAGTAGCACTGCGGGGACCGGCTCCAAAATGCCGGGCAGGTTGTCTTGAAGATCCTCCCATAGTCGGACCACTTGGTAATTTACATAAGGCAAGCGTTGCGTTCTTTGAAATGTGGCCAGGTAACTATCTTTGGCACGAAACAACTCTTCCTCGCCGGCGCGAATCCAATACCAGCCGTCGGTCAAACCGAACCAGGTGAGGGACAGGTCATCTCCTTTTCCCCACGGTTCGATATCCTCAACCCGTTCCAGTTCAAAGTTGAAAAGCATCTTGGTTCTTGCGGCGCATCGTACGCGATTCCGCTTGGATTGCAGCCGGAAAATCGGAGATAAGCGTTTACGGCCCATGAACCAAAACCAGCCCCAGCGCGAGGCCAGCTTTGACCGTATGCTGCGGTGGGGGCTTATTGTGCTCGCGCTGGCCGCTGCTGGCGTCACGGGCGCGTTCTGGTGGAATA
>CAZMLP010000744.1:0-2388 GCA_964566745.1 uncultured Verrucomicrobiota bacterium
TGACGTGATTCATTCCCAATGCGTGACCGTCTGGCAGGCAGACGTTATTACCAGCCACGTCTGCAACGCCGCGTTGCTGGAGCGCGCCCGTCCCGCCCGCGCCCGGCAGCAGGCGCTGCCGGTCGTCGCGGCCGCGCTGGAACGGCAATTTTATCAACAACCCCGCGCCTCGCAATTGATCGCCCTCTCCCGCCGCAACGCGGAGGAGATTCGCCGGCACTATGATTGGCGCGGTGACACCACCGTGATTCATCACGGCGTGGACGCGAAAAAGTTTCACCCGCCCGACCCAACGGAACGCGCCAAGGCGCGCGCGCGCTATCAGCTCCCGCCCGCCGCGTGGGTCTGGCTCTTTATGGGAGAAGCCTCCAAAGGTTTGGCGGAAGCAATCCGGCAGCTCGCCTGTTTTCCAAACGCGACATTGCTGGTCATCACCCGTTCCGCACTGGAGCCGTTTCAAGCCTTGGCCAACTCCTTGCAAGTCGGCTCGCGGATAGTTTTTTGGGGGGCGGAGATCCAGCCAGAGCTTGCGCTCCATGCGGCGGACCTTTTCCTTTATCCCAGTTCCTATGACACGTTTGGCATGGTGGTGACCGAGGCGATGGCGACGGGACTGCCGGTGGTCGTGAGCCAAAATATTGGCGCGGCGGAACTGGTGACTGACTCGGTGAACGGGCTCTTGTTTGATCCGGCCGACGCCGGGTCTTTGCGGCGGCAAATCGCTCGCGTCGGCGCCGGGCCGCGAATGGCCCGCGCGCTTGGCCAGGCCGCCCGCGCCACCGCCGAACAACTGACTTGGGACCATTGCGCGGCCGAAACCCTGCGAGTTTACGAGCGCGCCGTGCAATGCCGGAGGAAGGCATGAACTCCCCCCGCATTGCCATGCTTGTTCATGGGGGTCCCGACAGCATCGCGGCCGTGCGGGCCAGCGGTCTCGCGCAAAACCACCCGCCAGAAAAAATCCGGCTCCTGTTTCGCGAACGCGGGCGTTTTGCGCAGGCGTTCGCGTGGAATCTCGAAATCAAAAATTTTAATACCGACGCTCTCTACGTCATGAACACGGCGCTGCCCGGCGCCCCGCTGGCCTGCCTCTGGAGCCGCCGGGTTCCATTCGCGCTCGACACCGGCGACGTCATTTACGAAATGGCCCGGCGCGCCGGCATCACACCCGCATGGCAACATCCCCTGCTCCGCGTGGTCGAGAACGGCGCGCAGCGCCGCGCTCGCGTGATTGTGGTGCGCGGCGCCGCGCACAAGGAGCATCTCGAGCGCTTGGGTCACTCCCAAGTGGAGGTGATCCCGGACGGCTTCAATCCCGCGCCCGCGCCGCCTGCCCGTGAGGTCCAAAAGCTTCGTGAAAAACTGGGATTGGCGGGCCGTCTCGTCATCGGCGTCATGGGATCACTCGTCCACAGCCCGCGCCTGAACATCTGTTACGGTTGGGACCTCGTGCGGGCGCTTTCGTTCCTGCGTGATATTCCCGCAACCGGCGTGATAATTGGCGACGGCGATGGCTTGCCGTGGCTCAGAGAGCAGGCGCGACAGCACGGCGTTTCGGACCGGGTGATCTTTTGCGGGCGCATCCCCTACACGGAGGTTCCTCTTTACTTGCGCACGCTGGACATCGCGCTCTCCACGCAAACCAACAATCTTCCCGGACAAGTCCGCACCACGGGCAAACTGCCGGAATACATGGCCGCCGGACGCTATGTGTTGGCCAGCAAAGTGGGCGAAGCCACCCGCCTGCTTCCCCCGCGTATGTTGGTGGATTACGAGGGCGAGGTGGATGAGGACTATCCGCGCAAGCTGGCAGAGCGTTTCCGGGAGTTATGGCAAAACCCTGAATTATTACGGGCGGGCCGGGACCTGCAGGAAGTGGCGGAGCAAAACTGCGGCTACGCCGTGCTGAGCGAAAAATTTAACCGCGTGATTGGAAAACTGGCGGCCGCGAGTCAGGGCAGCCATTGACGAATCAACAAAAGCTCGATCAGCACCAACGCCGCCAATCCGATCCAGAGCATTGCCTCCCGAATCCTCAATCCCTTTTGCCGCGCGTCGCTCAGCCCGAAAACAAGTTTGACTCCCCCGAGCTCGATCACATCGCCACTCCGCAATTGAACGGATTGCACCTGTTTCCCGTTCACGAGCGTCATCGCCTCAGGACGCGCGCTCAGTGAAACCCCCTCGGGCAGCCGCAGATTGAGCACGGCGTGCTGCTCCCAAACCCCAGGATCTTCCAGCCTTAAAGGGGCTGCGGCCTCCCGGCCAATCGTCCAGGGAAAGACGCGCGCCACCACCACTTCACCCGCGCGCTTCCCTGAGAGGAGCCGGATTTGGATCATTTAAAAGCCGCGCCGTGGCACGTCAATGCGGTCTCCGGGATAAATC
>CAZMLP010000745.1:0-2609 GCA_964566745.1 uncultured Verrucomicrobiota bacterium
GCCGCCACCCGTGCCGCCCGTTCCACCGCCAGCCTTCACCGTGAAGCTGCCATGATACGTCGGCAATTCATGACCGTTCAGGTCCCGAAAATTATTGGGCGCCCCGGCCACCGCGTTCAGTGTCCAGGTCACCGTGGTGCTCGGCAACCCGCCTTGCCCTTGATAAAGGCAGGCCAAAGTTCCGTCCGGGGTGAAGAAATAGCTCCATTTGGTGGAGTCCACGCCCGTCCATGTCAGTCCGATGCGGTTGGTGTCCATCGGCTCGTTGAACGTGAAAGTCACAAATTGAGTCGCGGGCACATCAAGCGCGCCATCCTCGGGCACGGTGCCCGTCAAGACCGGCAATGTGCCCGGGTTTCCACCGCCACCCGTTCCTTTTTTGGTCACGATGGTAAAATGAGTCTCGCTGACGAATTCGTAAGCGGTGCTGGGGAAGCCGATCACGGACACTGGTGTGCCCAAGCGGACAATGCCTTGGTAGGTCTTGCCGCCATCCAAAGCGCCACTGTCGATCCTGCTGGTGAGGTTTCCGGACGAGAGCGAGTCGCTGTACACTTGGTTGGCCCCGTCCATGATCACGTATTCGAACTCCGTGTCACCCGTGATGCCCGCCACCGGTTTGAAGGTGAGATCGAAGTCCTGGGAAACATCCAGCGCCTGGGCGGCGGAAAAATTGCTCACCTGCGGGGCGGCAGGATACTGGTCCGCGGGCAACGTCACCGTGCCTGTGAGGTTGCCGAGCACGGAGCTGTTCAGCGCGAAGGCATAGGCTCCCGCCGGGAAAATGGCATTCAGGCCGGCGGCGGTGTTGTTCGTCGCGCCCTTGGCAAAAACATCGTCATCCTCGACATAGGGAAGGTTTTGCGACGCGCCTCCAGGAAAAGTCACCTTCACGGAGGAGACCCCGGCGAATCCGGACGGGCCGCCAAAACCGGGGGCGCTGGCGCGGGCCGTGAACGCGCCGGTCGCGACCGCGACCGGGGCGGCGTCCGAGGTTTGATTGAACACCTGGGTTTTGACGACGAAGAAGTCGCTGGTGTCAATCGCGCGGGCCGGGGAAACAAGAGTGAGCAGGCTGGCCAACGCGACGGCGCGGGCAAAAATTCGATTTTCCATGTCTGCCGCTATAGCCGATTTTGGAGACAAAAGGGAGTGGGCGACCCGCGCCCACACCTGCTCCGGGAAGCGGGAAAACCGTCAATTTTCGGTGTCAGGCTGGTTCCATTCCGGATACCATGCCGCGTCCAGCTGGCCCCGCTGGATCAAATCTCGCAAGTCGCGCCGGATGGTTTTGCGATCCACATCGAATTCCCTCGCCAGCGCGGAAACATTCAGAGGCTGGGGATTGCCGCGAAACCGGTTGATCAGCTCGTGCTGGCGGGCGAGCCGTTCCGTAAAGCGCCGCTCGGGATCGTTCCGCTCAATCTTCTCGGCCTCCTCGAGCGAACGGAGCAGCCGCACCACCTCGCCCAGGCCGCACTCGGAAAGCGCCTTCGCCACAAGGGCGTCCAGCTCGTCGAGATCGACCGGCTTCTCCAGCACGTAATGCGCGGAGTTGGGGCCTTGCAGCGCCGCGAGCCGGCCTTGGATGTCCAGTGTGCCGGAGATGACGATGATGGGCACATGGGCGACGCGATCCTTCAGGCGGGGGATGAACTCGGCGCCTTTCTCGCCACCCGCGAGGATGTGGTCCAGCAGGATCAGGTCGGGCTTTTCGTTTTCGAGCAACTCCAGCGCCGCTGTGCCGGTGGTGGCAGAGAGCAACCGGTAGCGGCGCAACGTCTTGGCGTAGTAGCGCAATTGTTTTGGCTCGTCCTCAATGATCAGGATCGTGGCCGTCGGTGCTTGTTCCATGTTCGCGTTCACGCCTTCGCTCAATGACGCATGTTGTCGTTCCCCTCGTCCTTCGGGGATGGGCGAGTCACGCTCAGGGGAGTGGCGGCCTCCGTGGTCAATGGCACGAAAAGATGAAATGCCGCGCCGGAGCCTGGCTCGCTCTCCACTTGAATGCCAATGCCCTCTTGCTCCGCGAGCGCGTACACCAGGGACAACCCCAGCCCGGTGCCGCGTTGCTCGCCGCTGTTTTTGGTGGTGAAAAACGGCTCGAACAAGCGGGGCTGGATTTCCGGCCTGATCCCCGGACCGGTGTCCGCCACGGTCAATCGGGCGAAGGCGCGCGCGGGCGCCGGACGGAGGATCATCACCGCTTCACGCGGCGGGGATTCCCGGCGCAACTCAATGCGGAGTGTGCCCTGGCCGCGCATCGCCTCGGAGGCGTTGACCAGCAGGTTCAACAGCAATTGCCGCAGGCGTCCGCGCGAGCCATGCGCGGCAGGCAGCGAGACGTCCAGATCAAGCTGCAATTCCAGCCCGCTCAAGAACTGCCGCGTGAGCAACGCCACAATGTCCCGCACCACTTCCGCCAATTGGTACGGGCCGGGCGCGCTCACGCCATCGCGACTGTAACCAAGCATCGACTGCACGAGGCGTTTGCCATCCATCACCGCCTCCTCGATGTCCGCGGTGCTTTCGGAGATCCCGTCATGGCCGTTTGCATCCCGGCGGATCGACTTGTTCGCCATGCGGACCACCGAGAGCAGGTTGTTGAA
>CAZMLP010000746.1:0-2922 GCA_964566745.1 uncultured Verrucomicrobiota bacterium
CGGCTCGGCACCGAGCTACTGTTCGACAAAAAAATCATCCGCGACACGCCGGATTATCTCGAGACCTCGATCACGCATCTGGTTCCGTCCTACAACTTCTCGTCCAAGTTCGGCGTGAGCGTGAACATCCCGCTCGTCAACCGTTCCTACCGCTGGACCGATTTGCGCTATCACACCGCCGCGCCGCCGGAATTCGTCACGCAACAGGCCTCGGAGTTTGGCTTGGGTGATGTCGCGCTCGTTGGCCGGGGAACGGTCTTCGCCAGGCGCACGATGAAATATCATTTCGTCGTGAATTTGCTGGGTGGAATCAAGTTCCCCACCGGCGACACCGCCCACTTGGGCGACGAGCTTGAGCAAGAGGAGATCTACAACCAGTTCATCCCGCCCAACACGCCCCACGATCCGCTGGCCCACTCCATTGCGAGCGTCCATCAACACGAGTTGTCCGCCGGTTCAGGCTCCTACGATGGCATCTTTGGTGTCGCGGTCAACTCGCGCTGGCGCAGTTGGTTCGCCAACGCCCAAGCCCAATATCTCTTGCGGACAGCCGGCGCCGCCGATTTTCAGTACGGCGACGAACTGCAAATCTCCGGCGGGCCCGGCCGCTACTTGATTGCCACGGAGTCGCACAGTCTCAGCCTGCAGGCGAACGCGGTGTACTCGACCATGGCGCGCGACACCCTGGCGGGAAAAACCTCGGATCGCACCGGACAAACCGCCTGGTTTCTCGGGCCGCAGGTGAATGTCACTTGGTCCGAGCATTTCACGGCCAACCTCGGAATTGATATTCCCCTGCACATCACCGCGAACGGCTTCCAGGCCGTTCCTGATTACCGATTGCACGGCGGCATCAGTTGGCGATTTTAGCTCGCGGTTGCCATCGCATGGTTTGGCCGGCGGTTGCCACCGTCGCCGCTTGTGCAAAGAGCAAGCGGAACAGCGCCCTTCATTGCAATCCACAGCAGCCGGGGATCGTTGCCGAAACGAGGAGAAAAAGGGCAAACACGCGCGCATTGCGGAGGACGCAGCCTGCCGAGGCACTTTGGAAAACCCGCGACGCGCTTTCTCCCCCTTGAAGTTTGCGATTTTCAGACGGCGGTTTTGCCCTTCGGGAAATTCGCAAGCCCACATCCGATGGCACGAGGCGAGCTTTGGGAATGAATCATGAAAAAGACATTAGGCTTACTCGCCATCGGAGCGGCCTTGGTCGCCGCCGGCTGCGGTCGGGACAATGGCGACATGACGTCCCCCAGCGTGGCCACCGGGCTGGGCGGGACGGGAACCACGAATCCCGCCGCTGTGAATGACAACCAGACGGCTCTCAACACCAACAACAGCACAGCTGGCACCAACACAACGGCAACCAACACGCCGCCAGCCACGGGCCCCAGCACACCGCCGAAGTGATTTTCGACGCGCCCCAGGGCGCACAGGGCCCGGAGAAACAAAACCGGAGCCCAGCCCGGCTGGACTCCGGTTTTCATGAGATCAACTTAAGGGCGTGTTCCGCTGATTAGCGGCCCTTCGGCAACGCGCATTTGCCCGCGTAAACCGCGTTCTTGCCGAGCAGTTGCTCGATACGCAGCAATTGATTGTACTTCGCTGTTCGGTCCGTGCGGCTGAGGGAGCCGGTCTTGATCTGGCCGCAGTTCGTCGCCACCGCGATATCCGAGATCGTGGAATCCTCGGTCTCGCCGGAGCGATGGCTTAGCACGGCGCGGTAATTGTTCTTTTGCGCCAGCTCGACCGCGTCCAGCGTCTCGGTGAGCGAGCCGATCTGGTTCACTTTCACGAGAATCGCGTTGGCGGTCGCGGTGTCGATGCCCTTTTGGAGGAATTTCACATTCGTGACGAAGAGATCGTCACCCACGAGTTGCACTTTGCCGCCGAGCTTGTCCGTAAGCTTTTTCCAAGTGACCCAGTCGCCCTCGGCGCAGCCATCCTCGATGCTGACGATCGGGTAGTCCGCGCAAAGTTTCACGTAGAAATCCACCAACTCGTCGCCGGTGAGCTTGCGGCCCGAGCTTTTCTTGAAGGTGTAGGTCTCGTTGCCGTTGTAGAACTCGGAGCTGGCCACATCGAGCGCGAGGAAGATTTCCTTGCCCGCCTTGTAGCCGGCGTCCTTGGTGGCCTGCATGATTGTCTCGAGCGCGGCCTCGGCGCTGTCCAGCTTCGGCGCGAACCCGCCCTCGTCACCGACGGCCGTGCTCAGGCCCTTCTTCTTCAACACGCCCTTGAGCGCGTGGAAAATCTCCGTGATCGCCTGCAAACCCTCGCTGAACGTCGCGAATCCGTGCGGCATCACCATGAACTCCTGGAAATCAATCGGGGCATCCGAGTGCGCGCCGCCGTTGATGACGTTCGCCATCGGCACCGGCAGCACCTTGGCGTTCGGCCCGCCGAGATACTTGAAGAGCGGCTGGCCGAGCGCCAGTGACGCGGCCTTCGCGTTCGCGAGGGAGACGGCGAGAATGGCGTTCGCGCCGAGCTTGGACTTGGTCTCGGTGCCGTCCAGCTTGAGCATCGTGGCGTCCACGGCGAGCTGGTCCAGGGCGTCCACGCCTTGCAGCGCGGGGGCGATCTTCTCGAGCACGTTCTTGACGGCCTTGCTCACGCCCTTGCCCACATAGCGCTTTTTATCGCCGTCGCGCAGCTCGATGGCCTCGTGCTCGCCCGTGCTGGCGCCGCTGGGGACCGCCGCGCGGCCCATGGCGCCGCAGGAAAGGGTGACATCCGCCTCGACCGTCGGGTTCCCGCGCGAGTCGAGGATTTCCCGCGCGTTGATTTCAGTAATATTGGTCATAATCAAATTCAATTTCCAGTATCCAAAGCGCGGGGATGATAAAAGCGTGCAATGATGAGTCAAGGCGGGGTTGGTATTGACGCAGGGCGAACGCATCTAAATTTCGGTGGGCTGGA
>CAZMLP010000747.1:0-3152 GCA_964566745.1 uncultured Verrucomicrobiota bacterium
CCGCTACCAGGTGCGGTCCGCCGGCACGCAACCCGACGCGCGCGTTGTCATCACGGAGGGGCACATCGGCTGGGCGGACGTGATCTTCGTGATGGAGAAATCCCACGCCAACCGCATCCGCCTGCGCTATCCCGAGGCGACGAGCGAAAAGCTCGTCATCGCGCTCCACATCCAGGACGAGTACGAGTTCATGCATCCAGACCTGCTGGATGAGTTGCGCGCGCGGTTGTCTCCGTTCCTCACGCTGCCGGAGTGATTTCCGGAGAACCCTCGAAGACGCAATGTGACTAGCTTCGGAAATCCATTCCCGGGTATCGGATGAGGAATGGAGAAACAACATATTCGACAAGGCTCCGTAATCGCCATTGGGGGAATTTAATGGGCTCATGGAGCGTGGCCATGTCATTGATCTTGGCCGCGACTGCGCTCGCGCAGCAAATTGACCCGGCCTTCGCCCCCGTCATCACCAAGAAGGGAGCCAGCCCGACCAACGGTTACTACCGGCTTTGCTCTCCTTGAGGTCCGTTTAGCCGGATGGCAGTCGGTTTGTTGAAACCAGCCGGGGTCGAGGAGCGTCTAAAAGGACATGGAGAAATTGCTCCTTTGCTTGGACTTATGGCGTGCAGCCCAATCGGGCCAACGCTATCGAAAAGGGGTTGGTGATGGCGAAATCAAGGCGATTCAAGGTGCCGCGCACCGCCATTTCAATGGGTACGCCGAGACCCGGATGTCAGGGCGATCTGAAACCGTCGGTAGGAAGGCGATTCAACCCAATTCAAGGGTGCCGATCGTGGAATCCAGGCAATTCAAGCCTTCTCGCGGGGTAAAAACGCTAAAACCAGAAGGCGTGAAGAGAACGGAGACGGGTCAACGGGCTAAATCAAGGCGATTCAAGGGTGTATGCGGGACGTTTGTGAAGCGGCGTGAGTCCAATGACAAAAGAATTACCAACGAGCCAATTCAGAGAGGTTTCTGTTCTCGGCGACTTTCCGTCTCGACGGTTCAATTCCACTGCTCCCGTCCCTACTTCTGTTCAAAAATGTTCATCCCATTGGTCACCAAAAATGCCGAAAACAAGGGGTTTCAAGGCAAATCAAGGGTCGCCACGAGGCCGAGGCTAACTGATTTCGCGCGTCACGGCATTGTCACGCGCTTGTCGCGCTGCTGACACGCGAGGGCTGGTAGGATTTTTCGCCATGGCGCGCATTGTTTACGGTTGCTGCGGCGAGGGGCAGGGGCACTCGTCGCGCACGCTCACCATGACCCGCGCGCTCCAGGCCCTGGGACACGAGGTGCTCGTGCTGGCGGCGCGCAAGGCTTACACCGTCCTGCACCCGCAGTTGCCCAACGTCCACGAGGTGCCCGGCCTGTTTCTGGTTTATCACAACAACCAGGTGCAATTGCTGCCCACACTGCGTGGCAATTTGCCTCTGGCGCTGAACCGCCGCGCCATCGCGCGAAAAATTCTCCCCTGGCTGGAGGAATTCCGGCCGGACCTGGCGATCACGGACTTCGAGCCGTTCCTGCCCATTGCCGCGCGAATGGCGGGGGTGCCCTATATCAGCCTCGATCACCAGCACGTCATCCCGCATCTGCGCATGCAGGTGCCGTTCGCGTTGCGCGGCGAGTTCGCCACCACGAAATGGATCGTGCGGATGTGCCACTCGGGCGAGCGCGCGAACCTCGTCACTTCCTTCTTTCATGCCGAAAAAACGCCCGCCGCGACGCGTTGCTTGCCGCCGATTTTGCGGGAGGAAGTGTTGCGCCAAACGCCGCGCAATGACGGCCATGTGGTCGTTTACCAGACGAGCGCGTCGTTCGGCAATTTGCCGGAACTGCTGCAGAAGCTGCCGTTTGATTTCCGCATTTACGCTTTTGACCGGGCGGGCACGGAGGGTCGCCTGACTTTCCGCCCCCGCGCGGCCAAGACATTTTTGGAAGATGTCGCGACGGCGGACTGGGTGCTCTCGAACGGCGGTTACACGCTGCTGAGCGAGTGCCTGCACCTGGGCAAGCCGGTGCTCTCGGTGCCCATTGACCGCCAGTTCGAGCAATGGATTAACGCGCATCATCTCGAGCAAATGGGCTTCGGCATGATGACCACCACGCGCCAGTTTGGATCGGCGATCCTGGAAAAATTCCTGGCGCGGAAGGAGGAGTATCGTGCGAAATTAACGCGCCATAATTTCAACGGGAACGACGCGGCGCTCGCGGCGATTCTGGAGCACTTGCCGGGCAACGGGCGCGCTCACGTGAACGGTGCGACGGGTTTGCGGGAGGAAAAACGGCCGCGTGGTGGCACGGTCGCGTTTGCAGACGACTAGTTTTTGGAGGTTCCGGTCGCGCAAATTAGACCGGCTCACGTTTGACTTTCCGGCGGCTTCGGCCATACTCCGAAAAATTTCACCCGCGCCGGGCCTGATGAGGCGGTGGAACAGTGACGTTCCGGCGGCGGGAAGGGCACGGGCAGAAACTGGAACGTATTATGGCAAAAGTTAAACACATCGCGCTGATCAAATTTAAGGCTGACACCTCGGAGGAGAACATCGAGCGTGTCTTCAGCGAGTTGCTTGACCTGTCGGAGAACGTCCCCGGCATCGAAGATTACGTTTCCGGTCCGAATTGCAGTCCGCAAGGAATGTCCCAGGGGCTGACCCACGGGTTCGTGATGACTTTCACCGACACCGCCGCGCGGGACGGTTATCTCGCGCATCCGGAGCACGACAAGTTCGTGGCCTTTGCCAATTCGCTCGTCGAGCAGGTGATCGTGGTCGATTTCGAGGTGGGTTGAACAATTTCGGAGCGGGTGGAAACCACCAGGTGAGTTTCTTTCACGCCTTGGCTGCCAAGGCGTGATATTTTTTGCGCCGTCAGTTCCACCGCAACACTTCCAAAATCTTTGCCCGCCAGATTTGATAGGCCGGGTCGGTAAGGTGCAGGCCGTCCATGGTGAACTCCGCCTTCAAGCGGCCTTCGGAGTCTTTTAAGAGCGAGTGGAGGTCTAGGTACGTGCAATGAAACTCTGCGGCCAGCGCCTCTATTTTGGCGTTAAATTGCCGCACCGCGTCGTTGCGCTGATCGTAGTTGCCGCGTGTGGGCAAAACGGATTGCACATAAATCCGCAGCAGCGGCAGCCGTTTGCGAATTTGCCC
>CAZMLP010000748.1:0-1680 GCA_964566745.1 uncultured Verrucomicrobiota bacterium
TCGAACACCAGCGCGTCGGGATCCTTCAGTTGTTCGGGGGCGGGGATGCGGCGCGTGCCATACAAACTGTACACGGGCAGGCCGGTCTTTTGATCCACACTGTCCGCCACCTTTTCATCCAGGGCGCCGCGAATTCCGTGCTCGGGGCTGAACAAAACTTTGAGTTTCACGTCCGGGGCGCGCGCCAGAAGGTCGATGGTTTGTGTGCCGTTGCGGTCGCGGCCGGTGTGGTTGGTGACGAGACCCACGCGCAAACCTTTCAGGAGGGCGAACTGGCTTTTCGACAAAACATCGATTCCATTGAGCGCCCCGCTGGTTTTTGCGCGGATGGTTGTTGCCGGCCCCTCTGTGCCCGGCCGAAATGGCAATTCACCGGGAACGTTGTTGAAATCAAAGTCGCGCACCGCTTCCGCGCAAAGATCGGCAAGCCGCGCTTGCAACGGGAGCACGTTCCCCGACCGGCTGGGGTGAACGCGGTTCGAGAGAAAAATCCAGAACGTGCGGGAGAAGGGGTCGATCCAAAGGCTTGTGCCCGTAAAGCCTGTGTGCCCGAACGAGCCGAGCGGAAACCATTTGCCGCGCGGGCGGCTGTAGGCGGAGTCGATGTCCCAGCCCAATCCACGCCGGGAGGGCACCTCGTCGGGCGACTGCACGCTGGCCATCAATTTCACCGTCCCCGGCTTGAAAATTCGCGTCCCCTCCAACTCGCCGCCGTTCAGTATCATTCGCGCGTACCGCGCGAGGTCAGACGCTGTCGTGAAGAGTCCCGCGTGCCCGGCCACGCCACCCATCAACTGCGAGGTGGGGTCATGAACCACCCCGCGCAGCACCCGGTCATCCACCTTTTCCGTGGGCGCGATGCTTGGGCGCCATGCCGGCGGCGGCAGGAATCGGGTGTCCCGCATCAACAAGGGCCGGTAAATCTCCTGCTCCGCGAACTCGTTCAACGGTTTGCCGCTCACACGCTTCACCACATCGCCAAGCACGATAAAATTGATGTCGCTGTAGCGGAAGTGTGTGCCGGGTGGATTCTCCAATCGCTCCTGACACGCTTTGCGGATCGCCGTGTCGTAGCCGGACCACGGGATGGCCCGGCCCAAACCCGAGGGGAAGCCGGAGGTGTGGGTCATCAAATGCCGGATCGTGATGTTTTCCTTCCCGCTGCCTTTGAACTCGGGAATGAATTTTTGCACACGGTCCTCCAAACGAACTTTGCCGCGCTCGATGAGCAGCATCATCGCGGGGGTGGTGGCCACGACTTTCGTCAATGAGGCGATGTCAAAAATCGTCTCCTCCGTCATCGGTTCCTCGGCCGGGATCAGCGCCCGTTTGCCATAAGCCTCGTGGTAAGCGACGCCGTTGTGCTCCAGCCAAAGCACTCCGCCGGGAATGGACTTTTCCTTGATCGTCTGCTCGATGGCCGCGTCCATTTCCCGCAATTTCTCCGGAAGGAAAGCCTGTCCGAGAGTTGGAGAGGCCGCGGCGGCAGGCTCCGCCAATACAGCATGAACAAGGCAAAGGGCGAGAACCAGTCCCGTCAACCATTCTGTCGCATGCCGGCTTGCGCGGGGGCGGGGTTTGCCGTGTCCGGCGTTTCGGTGGGCGATTGAACCTCGACACGTTGTGGGAAGGCGCATGAGAGGCAAATGTGCGTTTGCCGGGTTTGGGTGAACATTTTCC
>CAZMLP010000749.1:0-3310 GCA_964566745.1 uncultured Verrucomicrobiota bacterium
TGCCGCCAATGGTGCAGGCGGACTGGCTGGAGGGGTCGGGCGCGTAATAGAGGCCGCGACTTTTCACGGCGTGGGTCACCCAGGCGTTCACACAACCGGCCTCCACGAGCGCGCGGCGGTTCGCGTAGTCGATGGAAAGAACACGATTCATCCGGCTCAGGCCGATCATCACGCCGCCCTCCGTGGCCAGCACACTGCCGCTCAAGCTGGTGCCCGCGCCGCGCGGGATGATCGGGAGCTTTCGCTCCGCGCAAAGCTTGACGATGGCGGCCACCTCCTCGGTTGCGCGCGGCAACACGACCACTTGGGGCAATTTCTTCTCCAGCGTGTAGGCGTCGCACTCGTACACCAGCAACTCCTCTGGCTTGAAAATGACCCCGTCCGGCCCGACGATCGCCGTCAAGGCGGAGACGGGCGCGGGAGGCAAAGGATTTTGAGCCGGAGACTGCACGGGCAAACGGTAGCGAAGGGGCGTGTGAAGTGTCGAGCCTCGCGGTTGCAGGGACCGTTTTCAGACGGGTAATGATCGCGAAGACCGCACGCCGTATGTAACGAGGCCCTTCGCGGGCGTCTTTTCATTTTTGGCACTTTTTGGTACAATTATCGCATGGCAACAATACACCCTTGGATCAACTTCAACGGCAACGCCGAGGAAGCGTTTACCTTCTACAAATCAATCTTCGGTGGCGAGTTCACGAAGATCATCCGCTTCAAAGACCTGGCGAGCTCGTCGTTTCCAGTGTCGGATGCAGAGGCGGGGAAACTCATGCGGGTCGCCCTGCCGATCGGCAAGAACGCCATGCTATTCGCGAACGACGTGCCCTCGTTCATGGGCAAGACGAATGAAAATGAAAACCGGAGCAAGATCCTGGTAAACGCTGAAACCAAAGCAGAAGCAGACGCCATCTTCAACGGCCTTTCAAAAGGGGGACAAGTGGAAGCCCCGATGAGCGAAGGGGCATGGGGGGCCTACTTCGGCATGCTCCGAGACAAATACGGCATCGAGTGGATGGTGGAAGTCCCGGCTGTTCAATAGCCCTACTTGGGCTGCCAGCCCAGCCAAAGGGAAAATCCCATCTCTGAGATTTGGGATGGAATGACACTTACTCGTGGGGCGGAAGTGGCATTGCAATTTTTTCCAACGCGTTCCTGGCCGCCTCGCGGACCCTGGGTTTGGAATCACTCAATAGTTCGTTCAGGGCTGGCAAAGCGCTTTTGGCGCGGTTGCCGAAACCACCCAATGTCTGAATGGTTCTTATTTGCACATCTTCGTCCCGGTCGGTGAGCCGGCGAGTCAATTGCGGAATCACGTCGTCTGGCAACAGGCCCATGTATCCCAGGGACTGCACTGCCCCCAGACGCACATTCGGGTTTGCGTCGTCGAGCCTGGCGATCAAGGCGGTGACAATTTCCGAGGCATGGGTTTGAAAGGACTGCAATTCCGCTGGAAATTTGGCCCGCGCCGCTTGAGCCTCCCAGCCGAGGCCGAAGACCGCCGCCTGCCGAACCGGCGCGCTGGCGTTGGTGGTGGCCTGGACCATGGGCAGAATCGACGCCTCAGTGCCAATTCCACCGATCGCCCTCATGGCATGGCCACGAATGGCAAAGTCAGGATTGTCCAGCAGTTTGGTCAAATCGGGCAGAGCGGCCTTGGCAATGGGGCCCAGCGTCATGAACGCGGCCCCCGCGTTTTGGTGGAATCCCTCCGCCGGCAACCGGGGTGGGACGAAGTTTTTAACAAGCGGGTTTTGGGGGTGTTTGGCGGCAAAGTCGCGCCACCAAGTCTCCTTGGTCTGGATCAGTCGCAACAAGGTGGGGATGCCGTTGGCGCCGATTGCCCGAATGGCTTCTTTTTGGCCGGGCGTGGAGGGATGCTCGATCCAGGAGGATAGTGACCGGCCTTGGTAAGAAGGTTCTTTAATGAAGAAATCAGACAGCCACCAAGCGGTGCCCAGAGTGATAGTGGCGGCCACGATCAACAACGCGACCATTCTCAAGCGGCGTTTCGGCATGGAATATTTGACGGGGGCAACACCTTTATCGCCCGTCTGGTGGAAAACACCGGATTTCCTGCTAAGTTGCGCCAGCGCGAACCGGGGGGATTTTGGCCCCACCGCTTTCTGCTTGAAGCGCCGCCGGGACGCCGCATAGCCTCGCGCCGGATTTAGCCAGGGCCCATGGAACGCGGACTTACGAACCCCGCCAGGGCAGGAATGCAGCAACGGTAGTTTGCTTCGCGTGCGCCGTGGTCACCCTGGCTTTTAATTTTTGGATTCCCGCAAGGGTCGCGGGCGGTTTGAGGCCGTCCGCGACCGCGGTTGCCGCCAGTTCACAAGATGTCGTATCAGGTCATCGCCCGCAAATACCGTCCGCAACGGTTCAGCGATGTCGTCGGCCAGGAGCATGTCACCCAGACATTGGCCAACGCCATCGCGCAGCAGCGCATTGCCCACGCTTATCTCTTCTGCGGGCCGCGCGGGACGGGCAAGACCACCATCGCGCGCATTTTTGCCAAGTGCCTGAACTGCACCGGCGGGCCGAAGGTGGATTTCGCGGATGACGATCCCCGCTGCCAGGAAATCACCGAGGGCCGGTCGCTGGACGTCTTCGAGATCGACGGCGCCAGCAACCGCGGCATCGACGAGATTCGCGAGTTGCGCGACACCGTGCGCTTCGCCCCGGCCAGCTCGAAGTTCAAGATTTTCATCATCGACGAGGTTCACATGCTCACCAAGGAGGCGTTTAACGCCCTCCTGAAGACCCTTGAGGAGCCGCCCGCGCATGTGAAGTTCATGTTTGCCACCACCGAGCCGGAGAAGGTGCTGGCCACCATTCTTTCCCGCTGCCAGCGCTTTGACCTGAAACGCATTCCGGCGGCGAAAATCGTCCAGCACCTGACATTTATCGCGGGGCAGGAGAAGGTCGAGATCGAACCCGCCGCCTTGCAGGCGATCGCGCGCGGCGCGGATGGCGGCATGCGCGACGCGGAATCGACCCTCGACCAGTTAATCAGCTTTTGCGGGGACCGGATTATCGAGGCCGACGTGCTTTCGATGTTCGGCCTCACCGCGCAGGGCCAGTTGATCAAGCTGTCGGACGCGCTGCTCGCCGGTGACGCCGAGACGGCCTTGCGCCTGCTCGATGAATTGGCGGGCGGAGGCAAGGATTTGGGCCGGCTGCTGGCGGACTTGCTTGGTCACTTCCGCAACCTGCTGGTGTTTCAAGTCTCCAAAGGGGACGCGCGATTAATCGAGGCGTCCGAGGCGGAGGCGGCGTCGCTCAAGGCACAGGCGGGGTCCATCGCGACCGA
>CAZMLP010000750.1:0-10299 GCA_964566745.1 uncultured Verrucomicrobiota bacterium
ACCCGACCTGATCATTCTCGACGTGATGCTTCCCGGCATGGATGGCTTTGAGGTGTTGAAGCAGATTCGGCGGAAATCCGACGTGCCGGTGCTGATGCTCACGGGTCGCGGCGAGGAAGCGGACCGCATCGTGGGCCTGGAGATCGGCGCGGACGACTATTTGCCCAAGACTTTTTCGACTCGTGAATTGCTGGCACGTCTTCGCGCCGTAACCCGCCGGGCGACCACGCGCGTCAGGGCGAAAGAGGAGGACGAGCCGGACGAGGAATTGGTGATTGGCGGGTTGCGGGTTCACCCTGGCCCGCGCACAGCGGTGCTGAACGACAAGCCGCTGGTTTTGACGCCGGTCGAGTTCGACCTGCTCGCCAGCCTCGCCCGCGCCCGGGGAAGAGTAAGGTCCCGGGAGCAACTGCTGGACGAGATTCGCGACCGCAACTATGACGTGTTTGACCGATCCATCGATGTGCATATCTCGGCGTTGCGCAAAAAGCTGGGCGACGATCCCAAGACCCCGCGCTATATCCGCACCGTGCGGGCGGCGGGTTACCTGTTGATCAATCCCGACGCCGAATGACCGGCCCCGGCATGAAACTCCGTTTTCCACTCTACGCCAAAATCCTCGCCTGGTTCCTTGTGAACCTGCTGGCGCTCGGCGTGGCGTTCGACCTTCTGCTGCGCTCCGAGTTCCACACCGGCGCGGACTGGCTGCTCACGCGTTCGGCGACCGATCGCGTGCAATCGGTCAGCGAGGTGGTGCTGGCGGAATTGCGGAACGCGCCGCAGAGAGACTGGGACGCGGTGTTGCGCCGGTTCGGCGACGCCTACCAAATCGAGTTTCAATTGTGCTCCGGCTCTGGACGCTTGCTGGCCGGCGGCACCAACACCATCCCCGAGGAAATCGTCGCCAAGCTGCATGACCGTCGCGGTGGTCCGCCGACGGACGACCGACGACCGGAGCGTCCCGAGGACATGAACGAGCCGCCGGGCCGGCCCGAGCGCGATGGTGATCGTCCGCGCCAACAGCCTTCGCCCGCCGCGCGACACAACTTTCCCAAACAAATCGTCGAGACGGATCAACCCCGGCGTTACTGGCTCCTGGTCAAATTGCCGCCGCGGCCGCTGGAAGGCGCGGTCCGGCCACCGGTGACGCTGGTGATCTCCTCGGCGTCGGCGCGACTGGGCGGGTTATTGTTTGATGCCCGGCCATGGATCAAGGCCGGCATCGGCGCGTTAGTGCTCACCGCGCTCTGGTGGCTCGTTTTGGTGCGCGGCATCACGCGCAGCCTGGGGCGCATTAACCAGGCAACGGAGCGAATTGCGGGCGGGCAATTTGACACCCTCCTCGCGATCAACCGGGGCGACGAACTGGGGGCGCTGGCGGCGGCGGTAAATCACATGGCGGCCCGGCTCGCCGGTTATGTGAGCGGCCAGAAACGATTCTTGGGGGACATTGCCCACGAATTGTGCGCGCCGATCGCCCGCATCCAAATGGCGCTCGGCATCCTGGAGCAACGCGCCGGCGAGCGGGAGAAGCCGTATGTCGAGGATTTGCGCGAGGAAGTGCAACACATGTCGGGCCTGGTCAACGAGCTGCTTTCCTTCTCCAAGGCCAGCCTGCGCGGGCAAAATGTGGAATTAAGCACCGTCTCCCTCGCCGGGGTGGCCCGTCGGGCGGTCGCGCGCGAGGCCGGGCCGGATCAGGTGGAGGTGCTCGTCCCGGAAAACCTGGCGGTGATGGCGGAGCCGGAGTTGTTGGGGCGGGCCGTGTCCAATCTCGTTCGCAACGCCGTGCGTTACGCGGGCGCCGCCGGTCCGGTCCGGGTGGAAGCGCGCAAAACGGGTGACGAAGTGACGCTGCTCGTCACCGACCAGGGACCCGGCTTGCCCGCGGAGGCCATGGAGCATTTGTTCGAGCCCTTTTTCCGGACTGACACAGCGAGAACGCGCGAAACGGGCGGCGCCGGGCTGGGACTGGCGATCGTAAAAAGCTGTTTGGACGCATGCCAGGCTCGCGTCACCTGTCGAAATCTGACGCCAAAGGGATTCCAGGCGGAGATCGTGCTGCGCGCCGCCGAAGGCCCAACCGCAATCGATGGCGCGGCGCGAGTTGCCTAACGCCGTCCTTGCAGCCTAGATTTCCCTGTCTATGGCCGCCTCAAAACACGCGCCCTGGCTGGTAATCCTGGCCTTCGCCATCACCGCGATCCCCGTCCTATACCGGTGGCGGCGCCTGCAGGATTTGCAGCAGGAGGCGGGGCCGTTGCGCGTGGCGGCGACCGAGGCAGAGCGTCTCCGGGAGCAGAATTCCCTGCTGGAGCGGCGCCAAGTGGAATTGGCGGAGCTTTCGCGCCGGGGCGCGGACCAATCGGAATTATTGCGTCTGCGCGGCGAGGTGAACCAGTTGCGGCAGCAAGTGGCGACCAACGTTTCCGCGCCACCAACAGAGCCGCCTCGGACAAGCGCGGTTCCGGCAGAATCGCGGGGGCCGTTCACCGCGACGCTAAACCTGCGAGTGAACAACGGTTACACCTTGATCACCGGCGGCTGGTCCGTGTCCCCCGGCAACCGCGCGGTGGCGTTCCTCACGCCGGAGACCTCTCCCAATAACCCGAACGGCAACGTGCTGGTGATGACGGCTCGGTTTGCCATCGCCACGGACAACGCCTGGGCATTGGCCGGCCTGGACGACTTCCGGGCCGGCGCGCGGCAAAGCACCCTGGCGCGTGTGCTCGCGCCGGATGACGACGCTGTGCTGCAACTTCAACTGGACGCGGCGGGGATCAAGGTGCAATCGGCGGGACCGGTCACCACCTTGAGCGGCCGCCCCACGGAAACGCGCCTGGCATCGCCGCTCTCCGCAGCCCCGGACACGCCCGGTTTTTTGGCCTCGGCGAGTTTCGCGGCCACGTTCAACGACAACCGCGAGAGCTTTGATGTCTCGGTAAACGTTCGGTTACGCCCGGAAGAACCGGTCTCGGCCAAGGACGCCTTCTCGCGACTATTTGGCAATCCCCCGGCGCCCCCGCCCAAAACTCCTTGATCCCGCGGAGGGCGGCGTCATTCGGGCATTGTCCGGTTTTGTCCCGGGCGGCCATGTAATTGGTGAATGGACAACGACTGGCAACTGCTGCGGGAGTACGCCGAACATGGCTCGGAGGCGGCCTTTACCGAGCTGACGCGCCGGCATGTCGATCTGGTTTATTCCGCGGCGTTGCGCAAATTGGGCGATTCGCACAGCGCCGAGGAGGCGGCCCAGGCCACCTTTACGTTACTGGCGAGCAAGGCCCGCGAACTGTCCGCGCGAATCTCGGTGGCCGGCTGGCTGTACCAAACCGCCTGTTTCAAAGCCGGGGAAATGCTCCGGGCCGAGCGCCGGCGCCGCGTCCGCGAGGAAACTCCCGCCGCCATGGAAAACCTTTATCCCGATCCCGCGCCGGACGACCCGTCATGGACCACGCTGGCCCCGCTGCTGGACGACGCCCTGCGAGACCTGAGCGAGCCGGACCGCCTCGCCCTTCTGCTGCGCTACTTTCAACGCAAGCCGTTGCGCGATGTGGGCGCGGCGCTCGGCCTGGACGAGGATGCCGCGCGCAAACGAGTCAACCGCGCGCTGGAAAAATTACGCGCGTGGTTCGGCAATCGCGGCGTCGTTTGCCCCGCCACGGCACTGGCCGGGGCGCTTGCCAGCCACGCGGTGAAGGCCGCGCCCGCCGGGCTCGCCGGAGCGCTGGCCGCCTCCGCCCTTGCCACTTCCGCCACTCTCGCACCCTCGGCACTCCCAATCCTCCCGCTTATGGCCACCTCCAAAACACCCCTTGCCGTTACCGCCTTGATTGCCACCCTCGCCGCCGTCCCGTTGACCATTCAATGGCGGCAATTGCGCGAGGCCGCGCGGTCCGGCGAAGAGTTGCGCGCGCAACTGGCCGAAGCCATCCGGGCGCGCGATCTGAAATCTGGTCTGTCGGCGTCCGAAGCCGCGGACTTGGAAGTCCCGCGCGCCGAACACGCCGAGTTGCTTCGCCTTCGCGGCGAGGTAAATCAATTGCGGCGGGCGAAAGCCAAAGCGCCTGGCGCGACGGCCCCGGCCGACCGGGTGGCGTCCACCGAAAACAAGACGAACCCGTACCAGTTCAATCTGAACAAGCGCATGCCGACTGGTCATACGCTCGTCACTGGCGGCTGGACCGGGGAAGGCAAACGCACGGTGGTGACTGTCACACCGGTTGTGGGCGAGGACGGAAAGACCGTGGTGATGAAGTCGATAATTTACCGCGTCCCGGAGCAGACTTGGAGTCAGCTTGCGCAAGGTTCCCTGCGGGGAATGGCGGGCGAGGCGGACGGCTCGCAAATCCTTTCGCCGGTTGAAAGCGCGGCGCTGCAAAAGGAAATGCTCAAGGAGGGAGGCGATCTGCTCTCCGCCCCTACCGTGCAAACCTCCGCCGGGATGGAAGGCACTTTTTTTGTGGGCAACGACGAGACACCCGCCTCCGGCCAGCCGCCGAATCGAAGTCTTTTCCTGAAATTGACGCCCAACCCCGTTCCCGGCGGACAGACGCTGGATCTGGCCGCCAGTTTTGAAATGAAGGTGACGCCTCCAGGCGAAACGGCCTCCACGTCCAACCCAGCCAGCGAGAAGGTCGTTCAACCACTTCCCGAGGGCAGCGTGCCCGCCCCGCTTCAAAATTAAGCGCCACTATTTTTCGCGGCCCATCCAGCGCGCGGCGTTTTCAATGATGCGAAGGACGTTGGCATCTTTATAGACCGGAAAAGTTTCGTGGCCGGGACGGAAATAAAACACGCGGCCTTTGCCCACGCTCCACACCGAGCCGCTGGGAAACCACTCGCCGGGCTGCCAGCGCTCCTCCAGCACTTGCACATCCGGCGCGGGCACATGGAACGGCGCACCGTACATCTCGGTTTGCGGGAGAACAAAGTCAGAGGGCACGCCTTTCATGATTGGATGCTGGGGAGCCAGTGAATAGATGTGGCTAGGCTTGCCGTCGCCCCGAACCGCTGGAAAACAACAGAGGGGCATCACCAGCGAGATTTCCACCGGCCCTTCAAACGGCTTGTTGTAAAAGGCCGCGGGTGTGAGGCGGTCGCTGATCTTGGGCAGAACTCGCAACGCGGGATACTGATTGGTTTCGTGCCAGACCACGTTTGCCCGGTCTTCCGGGCGCAACGCCTTCAGTGCGTCCTCGCGGGCACGCTCGTTCATCGCCTCCATAAACGGCACGGACCAATGGGCCGAGTGAAGCGCGATCAGGGAAAGCTTGCCGGCCTTGATGCGCTGCGCGATGTCGCGACCGGTCTCTTGCTTGATCTCGGGATGGCGTTGATGCCCCCACCAGATGAGTACGTCGCAGTTGTCGAGCGTGGCCGCGTCCACGCCCTGCCCGGGATCGTCCAGACGGCGGGAGACCACGGAAAATCCCCGCTTGCCGCGCAAATAGTCAGCAATGTGGTTGCCGATAAAATTGGGATAAACCTGCTTTTGGGCCGGTTGTTGCTCGTCCCAAACCACCACTCGCACTGGCGCCGCTTGCAAACTGGACGTCAAGCGACTCCATGCAAGGCAAAGGAGGAATGCCATCTTCACTGTCAGGCCAAGGGTTCTCATACTTGTTAAATTCTTCATACGGTACAATTCATTTTCCATTCGCCGCCAAGTTTCTCGCCCAGACGTCCGCCTCAAGGATCTGGTCGAGCGACGGGCTTTCCACAACTTGATGGGAATCCATCACCCGAGTCACGGTGGAACTGATGTCGGTGAATCCGATCTTGCGGTTGCAGAACGCCTCGACTGCCACCTCGTTGGCGGCATTGAGCACCGCTGGCAATGTGCCACCGATTTCCCCGGCGCGGCGGGCGAGACCCAAGGCGGGAAAACGGTCCTGATCCGGCTCCTCGAAAGTAAGCGAGCCGTATTTCGCGAGGCTGGTCTGCACGCGGTCGCTGCCCGCGCGCTCGGGATAGGTGAGCGCGTACTGGATCGGCAGGCACATGTCCGGCGTGGAGAGTTGCGCCAGCATGGAGCCATCCACGAACTCAACCATCGAATGAATGACGCTCTGCGGATGCACCACGACATCCACCCGGCCCATCTCGATATCGAACAGCCAGCGCGCCTCGATCATCTCGAGGCCCTTGTTGAACAGTGTCGCGGAATCAATCGTGATCTTGCGGCCCATCACCCAGGAGGGGTGCTTGAGCGCGCGCTCCACGGTGATGCCAGCGAACTCCGCCTTGGGGGTGGCGCGGAACGGCCCGCCGGACGCGGTGAGCCAGAGCTTGCGGACCGACGAAGCCGGCTTGCCATCGAGGCATTGAAAAATCGCCGAGTGCTCGCTGTCCACCGCCAGCACGCGCACACCATGCTTGCGGGCCTCGCCCATGACCGTCTCGCCCGCCATCACAAGGATTTCCTTGGAGGCCACCGCGATGTCCTTGCCCGCGCGAATTGCCGCCAGGGCCGGTTGCAGCCCCGCTGTTCCCACAATCGCGATGAGCACGATGTCCGCCGCCGGGAGCGTCGCCAGCTTTAACAAGCCTTCCGCGCCGCTATGCACACGCGTCCCGGTGCCCAGCGCGGATTCGAGCTCTCGCGCCTTCGCCGGGTCATTGATCGAGACAACCTCGGGACGATGCTTGAGGGTTTGCTCGAGGAGCAGGCTGGCGTTCCCGCCCGCGGCAAGGCCGACCAGCCGGATGCGATCCGGCAAATCCTCAGCCACCTTGAGGGTGCTGGTGCCGATCGAGCCGGTACTCCCCAGGAGAACAACGTTTTTCATGCGCCCGGCGACTTTAAGAGCCTGTCGGAAAATGGCAAGGGGCTCTGCGGCGAGGGATTTTGGCTGGGACCGGGGCGGGCACAGTCCCAAAGAGGGCTGTAATCGCCGGGCCGAAGAAGGCCAGAGGCAAAAACCCGCCGCCCAACGGGTTTTCGCAAATTGGGCCGCACGGATTCGTCGATTCCCGGTTAAAGGTCCCCGAGGAACGTTCTCCCTTGGCGCGCCTCGCGCTCCGGTCCACTTTGCCATTTGCTGAGAGACCCCTGAAAGGTCGCCCGGCGCAGGTGAACAAGGAGAATCGGGGACTAGTCGTTGCGCAACGCGACCATCGGGCTGACCTTCGCGGCGCGGCGTGCGGGCAACCAGCACGCCAGCAATGCGACAATTCCCAGCAGCGCCAGCAGACCGGCGAGCAGCAGCGGACGCGCCGGTTGAATCTCGGCCAACTGGTTTCGCATCACTCGTGTGAGCGCGTAGGACAGAAAAAACCCCAAGACCGCCCCCACCAAAGTCAACCGCATCCCCTGCCCCAACACGAGGCCGACGATGTTTCGATTTTGGGCGCCCAGAGCCAGGCGAATGCCAATCTCCTGCTGCCGCTGGGCGACCGAGTACGACAGCACCCCGTACAGTCCCACCACGGCCAGCAGCAAGGCCAGGCCGGCGAACAAGGCAAGGAAAGTGGTTTGAAGCCGGGGCTGCGCGAGGCTTTCGGACATGCGGTCGTCCATTGAGCGGACGATTGGCTCGGGCAGATTCGGAATGGTCGCCTTGGTCTCGCGGCGGATCATCCCGGCCAGCGCAGCCGAATCACCCCGCGCGCGCACCAGCAGTGTCGGGCTTTGCATCGGCCACTGCCAGTAGGAGACATACACCTCGGGAATGGCCTCGGGTTGCGGATGAATTGACATCACATCGCTGGCAACCCCCACGATCGTGCTCCACTCCGGCTGGCCAAAACGGTTGGTCGCGTTCAACGCCGGCCGCCCGCCGGCTATTCGCAAATGCTGGCCTATGGGATCCTCGCCCGGAAAGTAGCGGCGCGCAAAACTCTCGTTGACAACCATGGCACCCGGGGCTTCCAGTTGGTCGATCTCGGCCAGGTCACGTCCGCGCACGATTCGCGCGCCGATGGCCCGCACCCAATCCGAGGAAACGCCTTTGAACTCCGCGCGCGGAATGCTCTCCACCGGTCCGTCCTCCCGGCCAAAAATCGCCGCGCCATAACGCTCATCCATCGGCCGGTTTTCCCGCCGCAAGAGCATGCTGCCCGCGCCAACCGCTTGCACGCCAGGCATCGCCCGCAAACGCTCCATCAATGCGCGCAATGAAACCTGCGGGCGGTCGGCGGTTGGACGAACCCAGCCCCCGAATCCGGAGACGGAAAAGTCCAGCTCGACCGTCAGCAAATGCGCGGCTTCAAAGCCGCGCTCAGCGCGCAGCATGCGGGAGAAACTTTGAATCATCATGCCCGCGCCGGTCAGCAACACCACGGAAAGCGCCACCTCCAGCGCGACGAGCGCGCCCCGCGCCCGGCTTGCCGCGGCGCCCGCGGAAGCGCCGCGCCCGCCATCTTTTAACGCGTCGCTCAACGCGGTTCGCGACGCGTGCCACGCCGGCGCGAGACCAAACAACACACCGGTCAAGGCGGCGACGCCGAAAGTGAATGTCAGGGCCGTGCCGTCCAAGGTCACCTCGGCCAGCCGGGGGATGCGCGCCGGAGTCGCGGCGACAAACGCGCGCAAACCTCCCCAGGCCAGCAACACCCCGAAGACACCGCCGAGGAGTGAAAGCACCAAACTTTCCGCCAGCAGCTGGCGTGTGACCCGCCCGCGCCCGGCGCCCAAGGCGAGCCGGAGCGCGATCTCTCGTTGCCGGGTGGCGGCGCGCGCGAGGAGGAGATTCGCCACATTCGCGCAGGCAATCAGCAGCACCGCCGCCACGACGCCCCACAGAATCATCACCGCCGTTTGAAACTTCTTGCCGACCGCCTGCTCCACCAAGGGCAAAACCCCGACCTCGGTTCCGATGGTCTCCCCCGGGTGAGCGCGCTTGATTCGCTCCTGGATCAAGCTCAAATCCGCGCGCGCCTGCTCCAGCGTGACCCCGGGTTTGAGCCGCGCGATAACATTGTGCCAGTGCGCCGAGCGGCGCTCGTTTAAGCTCACCCCCATCCAGCCAAGCGGCAACCACAACTCGTTTCGGCCCGGCAAGCCAAAACCCGGCGGCATCACGCCAACCACGGTGTAGTCGCGGCGACCATAAGTGTCCAACGTGATTTGGCGACCGAGGATGTTGGTGTCCCCGCCGAATTGGCGCAGCCACAATCCATGGCTGAGCACCACGGCGCGATTGCCCTCTTTCCGGTCTTCCTCCGGCAAGAGAGTGCGCCCCAAAAGCGGCGGGGTACCCAGCGTGGAGAACAGGCTGGCCGAGGCATAACACCCATGAATCTTGGTGGTCGAGTCAGCCAGCACCAAATTGAAGCTGTCACTGCCAGCCCAGTCCGGGGTAACCGCCATATCCGCGAGCACATGGTTTTGCTCGCGCCAGTCCAGAAAGTTTGGCCCGCTGACGCGCTCCTCATCCACGCCGCGGGCCGGGTCGCGCTCGCGCAAGGTGACCAGCCGGTCCTGCCCTGGGTATGGCAGCGGCTTGAGCAACACGCCATTGATCACACTGAAGATGGCCGTGTTCGCGCCGATCCCAAGCGCAAGCATCAACACCGCCACTAATGTAAAGCCGGGATTCTTGATCAATTGCCGGATGCCAAACCTGGTGTCCTGCACCAGGTTCTCCAGCCAGGTCATGCCCCGCTGGTCGCGGCACTGCTCTTGAAGGGAATCGGCGCAGCCAAACTGCCGCAATGCCGTCAACCGCGCCTCCTCGGGGCTCATGCCCGAGCGAACGTTGGCCTGAATACTCGCCTCGACATGGGCGCGCATTTCCTCGTTCATTTCCGCGTCGAGCCGTTCCTTGGCGAACAAAGAGCGGAAGAAGCCGGTGAATTTTCGAAGCCAGTTCATATGATTCAAGGACGAATGACGAGAGAATTGCCAATTCCCCCAATGCCGCGTCGCGGTGGCCGAACGGTGTTGCGCTTGTGATTTCGTCGTTATCAGTTATTCGGGTTTTGTCATTTCAGCCCGGACTGTTCCATCCAGTATGTGCGCGCACGGCACAAAGCCCGCTTTGAGCAACGTCCGGCGCGACGCGATGTTGGCCGGGTTGCACCTGGCGGCGGGAATCGCGCCAAATTCATACGTGGACCGCTTCAATTCCTGCACGAGATACGCGCCCAACCCGCGACGGCGGAACGGTTCTTTCACGTCCATATAGACGTCGCCGTAGGGACGGTTGTAGTGGAATAACACACCACCGGACGCGACGGTTTCACCGTTCAATTCCAAATGCCACTCGCCCCCGCCCTGCCGCCGCTCAATGGCGGCGCGACTCTCCTCCTCGGACGTGACGCGCTTGAAGACAGCTCCATTGGCCGGAAGGCTGG
>CAZMLP010000751.1:0-1657 GCA_964566745.1 uncultured Verrucomicrobiota bacterium
TTCAATGCTTCCAGTGTTTGCGGCATGACCCCATCGTTGGCCGCGACGACCAGCACGACAATGTCCGTGACGTTCGCGCCGCGCGCGCGCATGGAACTGAACGCGGCGTGACCGGGGGTGTCGAGGAAGGTGATCTGTTGAAGATCCTTCGGGCGCTCCGGATGGGGGATCGTGATGGTATAAGCGCCAATATGCTGGGTGATACCCCCCGCTTCGCCGGCGGCGACATTGGCTTTTCGGATGACGTCGAGCAGGGTCGTTTTACCGTGATCGACGTGACCCATGATCGTCACGACCGGGGCGCGCGGCTTCAACTCCTCGGGCTTGTCGTCAACATCCAGTTCGACCTTTTTGACCGGCGCGTGAACAATTCCGCCGCCGCGCTCGCGGCGCTCGACCTCGAACCGGAAACCGTGCTTGGCGCAGAGCCGCTGGGCGATCGTTTCGTCGATCGCCTGGTTCACGGTCGCGAACACGTTCATCTCCATCAGATCGCCAATGAGTTGGAACGGCTTGCGTTTCAACTGCTCGGCGAGATCACGGACGATAATCGGTGGTTTGAGAGTGATTAACTCGCCGGAAGTCGGCGGAACAAAACCGGGAGTGGCCGATTTGCCGCCCGGACGGGAGTCGGCGCCGGGGCCTGAGCGTTGACCCGGGAAAGGCGACCGCTGCTGGGATTGCTGGGGTCCGCGGAAATCACGACCGTCCCCACGACCGCGTTGCGGCTCCGACCGGCCAGGCATCGGCCGCCCTGAGGGAGGGCGGGTGGGCTGCTGGGCTGCCGGACGATCTCCGGGACGGGAGGCCGGCCGCGTCGGCAACTGGATAAAGCCAACTTTATCGCCAATCCGCGGCGGTTGCGGAGCCGCCGGGACCGGTGGCGGGGGCGGAGCAACTGGAGCAGGTGGTGGCGGCGGAACGGGGCTCTCCACCACTCGAACCGTCACAATAGGTCCGGTCGGAGGCGAGGGTGGCGCTGGCGTCGGCGGGGTTTCAGGCGCCGGGGGGGGCGTCGGCGTTTCAGCCGGCCTGGAAATGGCGGCAGGGGCGACCGTCGGAACTTCGGGCGCGGCCGGCGAAGGGGACACCAGCGGTGCGGCGGGCGGCGGAACCACGGCTTCCAGCGCGGGCGATTCGGAGGGTGTTTCCGGCGTGACCTCAGGGGCAGGAGTCGCCGGGGGCGCGGCCTTTACCAAAATGATATGCTGCTCGGGAGCTGGCGCGGGAGGAGCGGGCGCATCGGGCTTGCGACCGACGAACTGCTCCTCCAAGTACTCGGCAGTGATTTTGTCGAGTGAACTAGACGGAACCTTGGCGGCGGTTATGCCCAACTCCTTGGCCTTGACAAGGACTTCCTTGCTTTCGATTCCAAGTTTCTTCGCAATGTCGTAAATACGAACGGGCATAATCTTTTTCGAACAACAACCGTGACTGCCGCCAGGTTTTCATGGCTTAAGGCGCGGAGATGGGCAGTTTCACTCGCATAGCCGGGCGCGTCTAGTCTTACAGTAAACCTTTGCCTTGCTGGCGCCGGACCGCCTCGGTCCGGATGGCGTCGATCAACGCCGTGGCTTGGTCCGCAATTTGGGGAATGGCCGCCAAGTCGGTGACTTCCGCCTGGAGCAAATCCTCCAAGCTCAGAAATCCCGCGTGC
>CAZMLP010000752.1:0-3224 GCA_964566745.1 uncultured Verrucomicrobiota bacterium
CCACCCTCGCGGGCGGGCTGGTCCTCCTGCACAAATCTCGCCAAGGCCGCCCTCAATTGCTCGCGGGTGTGGGTCTTCTTGATTTGGTCGATGGCCGCCGTGGCGAGCTGGTCGCAGCGCTCGTTGTCCGAGTGGCCGGCATGACCCTTGAGCCATTTCCAGTGAATTTTGTGCAGGGCGGCGAGCGAGTCGAGCTGGCGCCACAAATCCTCGTTTTTCACGGGCTGCCTGGCGAGCGTCTTCCAGCCGTTGAGTTTCCATTTTGCGACCCATTGCGAGACGCCGTTCTGCACGTATTTAGAGTCGGTGTAAAACTCCACCTCGCACGGCTCCGTCAGCGCCGCGAGACCCGCGATGGCGCCTTGCAACTCCATGCGATTGTTGGTCGTGGCCGGGTCACCGCCGCTCACCTCGCTTCGGTACTTTCCGAAAACGAGTGTCGCCGCCCAGCCGCCCGGCCCCGGATTCCCGTGGCAGGCCCCGTCCGAATGAATCACCACTTTCTTCATCAATTTTCCGTAAACGCGTGGAACGATCCTTTCTCCCGGGCCTGCTTCCAAGCAAACAGTTCCTCACGGACGATTTATCGCTCCGGGCGCCCGCCGAATGAATGCCAAGCCCTGCCAACCGCTGTTCGCCAAGATCTGATCAAGTTTTACAGGGGACACTTCTGTTCTCTCGGGGCAGGCTCAAGGAGAAGAGGAACCTGGCGCTTTCCAGCCCCTTGACACAACCGATTGCGGCTGCGAGAACCTGACTCAAACGACTCCTATGAAAAACAAACTGGCGGACCGCTGGATGCTTGCAATGCTGGTTCTGGTGCTTGCGTTGTTTACCGGAGGTTGCTCGAGCTTCCACAAGGAATGGAGGACCGCCGCGAAACAGCCGACGCCGGCGGATGAAATGACCGGTCGCTGGCAAGGGATGTGGCACAGTGACGAGAACGGCCATCAGGGCAAACTAAAATGCGTCGTAAGCCGGGTGGACGACACTCACTACCGCGCGACCTATTACGCGACCTACAAAAGCATCCTCCACTTTGGCTACACCGCGAGCTTGCAGGTGGAAAAAAAAGGGACTGAGTTTGTGTTCAAAGGGGACGCCGACTTGGGCTCGCTGGCGGGCGGGGTTTACACGTACGAGGGCCGCGCCAATCCCACAAACTTCTTCTCCACCTACTCCTCCAAATACGATCACGGCACTTATCAACTAAAACGGCCTTCCCCTTGAGACGGCCAGCGCCGCCGCCGCCCGTTTCAGCGCGCCCACGGTGAAAATCACGGGATATAGCCGCTCATAGTACCAAAGCTTCGCAAAGTAAAAGCCGATGGGGGTGGCGTTCTCCCATTCGCCGTTCTCCACCTTTTCAACCAGCCACGCCGCCCCCCGCGCGATGGCTGGTTCAAGCCGCTTGAGCGCCTTCTCTCCGGCTGCGTCAAGAATGGCCATGCGCGCGGACGACAGCGCCTCGACCGCCAGCGCGGTCTCCTCGATGGAGGGGACCCCGCCGCCGACACCGCCCCAACTGCCGTCATGATTTTGCGCCGCGACGAGCCAGCCCGCGCCACGTTGCAACAAGGGCGCAACCGGCCCGGCCCGCGAGCCTGCAAGATCCGCCAGGGCAGCCAACACGCGGGCGGTTCCATACGCGAGGTTTTCGTCGTCGGGCGCGTGCTGGTTGCCGAACCAAAGCGGCCGCCACGCGCCGCCCTTGTGTTGTGCCCGCGCCAAATAGCCCAGGGCCTGGTCCATGGCGTCATCCACGCGGGATTGCAATGCGGGCGGCAAATCCTCCCGCCACGCGTTCCACGCGCGAAGAGCGTGCGCGGTGAGATCGGGGCTGCCGCGGTCAAACGGCAAAGCCCCCCAGCCCCGGCAAAAGGTTGGCATGCCGCCATCGGCGTTTTGCAGGTCGAGAAGCCAGGTGACTCCCGCGCAAACGGCTTTGGCGCATTCATCCTTTTCGCCGGTTTGCAGATGCCTCAATGCGAGCAGCGCGCCCGCGGTGTCATCGGCGTCCGGCACGCCGCCGGAAAGATCGGTCCACGCCCAACCGCCCGGCGCGGCTTGGGTGTAGGGATGGATCGCGCGGTATTGCTGGCCCAGCAACCACCCGGCCACGCGCGCGCGCTCCAGACGGGACCAACCGTCAAAATCCGCCTCCCCCAAGGCGTTGACGGACAACGTGGTGACCCAGGTGGCCAGGTTGGTGTCGATGGCCCAACTTCCGTCTGGCAAAACGGAGCGCAAAAGGAATTCGACGCATTGTCGTGTCACCGGGTGGTCCGCCCCGCCGCTGGCCGCGAGGCTCATCGCGACAAAACTGGTCAACGGCGTGGCCTCCAGAAATCCGCCGCCCGCGGGCTGGATGGACTGCAACACGTCGAGGGTCCGGGTACGAGCCAGGCAACGGGCCCAACGCGCGAGGAGATTTCGCGAGGGAAGTTGGTGGTGGCGAGCCTGGCCAATGGCAATGAGCGCCGGAAGCGCGTAGCTGACCACCGGCAGTTTCAGCCGGGCAAACCATTCGGGAGGACAGGCGGCCAGCTCGAATGGCAGCGGCAACACATGGCTCCATGCCGCCCTGCCCTCGCCAAGGCGTCCGCCGAGCGCGCACATCGTGAGAATCGGCACGGAAAAAGTTCGATCCTTTCCGTATCGCCGGGTGATTGCTTCCGCGAGGTCGTCTGGCGCCAGGCTCCCCGCGCGGCGCGCCAGCCAGCGCCCGGCACCATGAACGACTTCAGGATTTTCCGCGTCGGCGCCGGCCGCGCCAAACGCCGCCCAGACGAGCGCGGTGGTGCTGATGTTACTAAAGCTGCGGATGGTGTCGCCCCAGCCGCCGTCGCAATTGATGTGGTGCGCCAGCCATTTCAGGCCGGCCTGAACGGGCAATTGAAACCGGTTCCCACCGGTTGCGCGGTCGATCGCCGACAAGGCGAAGACCGCCGTGGCCGTGGAAAGCGCGCTGCTGGAAAGCCCGCCCGCCCAATGGCCATCCACGCGCTCCGCCAGCAAACGCCGGGTCGCCAGGCGGGTGGCCGCTTGCACACGCTCGGAAAAATTCTGCATGCCTTTGACGCGGCGTGCCTATTTGCCTTTGAGGACGGTGTCGTTTTTGCGCTGGCGCGCCGGAAGAATCGCGCAGGCGTCTTTGCAACCGAATAGCCTGCTTAGCAAATGACGATTCCGGCTGATCCATTGATAAACGCGCTCGGCGATCC
>CAZMLP010000753.1:0-5071 GCA_964566745.1 uncultured Verrucomicrobiota bacterium
GTGACCCCAGTAACACACTTGTTACCCAGTTCTCGTTTTCAACTCATGGGCACACCATTACTCTGCCGCGCATGAAACAGAGGCGGAATACCGGTTTTACGCTCATCGAGTTGCTGGTGGTCATTGCGATCATCGCCATTCTGGCGGGCATGCTGTTGCCAGCCCTCGCCGCCGCCAAAGAGAAGGCGGTCCGCATGAGTTGCCTGAACAATTTAAAGCAGTGGGGCATCGCGATGCACATGTACACGGACGACAATCGCGACTATTATCCCGCCGCGCGCGAGCTGGGTTACGTGGCCACAGCGGACCACAATCCGGTGTGGACGGAGATGTATGCGGTGGAAATGCAGAACCAGCAAACCGGCGCGGACATTGGCCGGGCCGCCTGGTTCAACGCCCTGCCACCCTACATTTCCGGCTTGCCGCTGTGGCGCTACGGCGGGAGCCCGGACGCGATCAAATCATTCGTCAATGGCCCCTCGATTTACAAATGCCGTGCCGCCGACGCCACCAGGCGCGATCCCGCAATCGATCCCGACCCGGCCTACATGCCAACCTTCAATTACGGCATCAACGCCCGCATGAATTACCCGGACCCGGTGGAGACCCCGTTCCAAATTTCGCGCGCGGTGAATCCCTCGGCGTTTGTGATGTTCTCCGAGCAGCGGGTCCATGCCGCCGAGAAGCCGTATTACGGGACAAATCCGGGGGACGTCAGCAGCACCTACAATTTTACCACGCGCTTCTCGGGCCGGCACGGTGGCGGGGGGAACATCGTGTTTGGGGACGGCCACGCGGCCTTTTTCAAATACTCGTACGTCTGCACGCCACGGAAAAACCAGCCCGCCGATCCCGGCCGGCCGGACATCCAATGGGCGGCCAGCGGCATCATGATTCCGTAAGGGCCTGTCGGAACATTCTCAGCAAGCGGGCTTTCACCCCTTGAGCCGCGAGATCCAATGCCGGGGATTCCGGTGATCGAGCACCATTCCTCATTTGCCTCTCGTCACCCCGCAATGCACATGGCGCAAAAACGCTTGTTGACATACATTGCACTGCAATGTATTTAATAACTCATGAAACTTGAAAAGGAACTCGTGGCCGCCTCTTCCGTGCCGCTCGTGCTTTCCATTCTATCCGAGGGCGACAGTTACGGTTACGCGATCATTCAGCGCGTCAAGGAGCTCTCTGGCGGAAAGATCGCGTGGACGGATGGCATGCTCTATCCGGTATTGCACTGGCTTGAGGACCGGCGCCTGGTGCGCAGCCGCTGGGAGAAGGCCGAGTCAGGCCGCAAGCGAAAGTACTATTCGCTCGAGCCGGAGGGAAAGCAGGCGCTACGGGAGCAAAAAGAGCAATGGGCCGTTGTCACCTCAACCTTTAACCAAATCTGGAAACCTCAACATGCCTAATCTCGACCAACTGATTTTGGAATGGCGCAAAAAGGCGGCGACGCCTGACGTCAGCGCTGAAACACTCGATGAACTGGAAACGCATCTGCGGGAAATCGCGGAAGCGTTGGTCCGCTCCGGGATGCCCGTCTCAAATGCCTTTCAACGCGCCGTTACCGAGCTTGGCGCCATGCCCCGGATTTCCGCGGAGTTTCGCAAGCTCGATCAACCGTTGTGGCTTCCCGTCAAGCTGGCCTTCAGCGCGATCGGCGTGACCGCGCTGGCCGCGTTGGCGATGGCCGCGGCTGTCATCGGCCGCTTGGACACCAGCACGGCCAGCCTGTTGCTGGCCACGCACGTTTTGGTGATTATTCTCGGTTACACGAAAACGCTGCTCATCGGCGGGTTGGGCATCTGTTTTGTCAGCCAGCGATGTTTTGAGGATTTTTCGACCGCGCGGCTGCGGTCGATCAGTCGTGTGAGTTTCGCGCTGGCTGGAGTCGCGTTGCTGTTCACGACCCTGGGCGTTCTCCTCGGCATGGTTTGGGCAAAAACCGTGTGGGGCCGGTATTGGGCTTGGGATGCCAAGGAAACCGGCGGGCTTTGTGTCGTTGTCTGGCTGGTTTCCTATCTGCTGGCCCATCGCTTTTTCAAAAGCAGTGCTCGCGGAATCTTAACCATCAGCATGCTCGGCAACATCGTCGTGAGCCTTGCGTGGGTTGGACCGCAATTGAACCAGCTCCAACAATACGGCGGGTTAGGCCAATCCATGCTCCTGATGGCCGTCGTGGCGAATCTTGCTTTCTTTGCGATTGGATATTGCCCTGCGGGTTGGCTGCGGTCGAAACAGGCTCGCTGAGTGTTTTTCAGGCGGGATCCAGGCTGGAGCGGCGTTATTGCAGCCGCCCGGAATGTTCTTCCCGTCAAGCCTTTGCCGCGCTTCCAGTTTCCCCCTCTGCGTTCCGGCATTTCCTCGCAAACATGGGGATTCCGGCCATGCATCTGGCAAATGGAAAACCCGGCGGGTGACACCGGCCGGCACGTTTGCTAAACCGTGTTCGATGGAACCAATGCCGGGCCAGCCTTCCGACTCGCTCGTCGCCAAGCGCCAACGGCTGGAGGCGGCGCTCCGTCCGCTTGAAGGCCAGACTCGGCTGGCTTGGCTGGTGGAGCAATCCCGTCAAAAGCCGGTCCTGCCTGCCACGCTCAAGACGGATGCCAATCGCGTCGAGGGTTGCCTCGCGCAACTGTGGCTCGCCAGTGAGTTTCGCGACGGCCGCTGCTGGTTTCAAGCCGACTCGGATTCCCAGATTGTCCGGGCCATCGCCAGCTTGCTGTGCGAGTTCTACAGCGGTGAAACACCGGCGGTCATCATCGCGCACGACCCTGGATTCCTCCGTGAACTGGGCATCACCCAGCATCTCACGCCCAACCGCCGGAACGGCGTGGCTCGCGTGTGGGACCGAATTCGCGCCTTCGCCGCCGCCCATGCAACCGACAAATTGTAGAAATCGCAAATCACTCACAATCAACTGGATGCGAAACGAATTCAAACCCCCAAGAAAATGGCGTTTTGCATGGATAATCATCATTAATTCTTTTGTGAATCACCGGGTGCCCGGAAGGCGCAACGACGAAATGTGCAAAATAAATGTTGCCTCGGCCCCGGTTTGCATCTAAATAACCGGCGTCACAGGTCTTAACCGACCGCCTCTCACCTTCGGAGCAAAATACTCTGGTGATAGTTCGGAGCGGTGGTTTTCCCTAGCTCGATATTCGTCAAAGGCCCGTTTGGGGCCGGCTTCTTGGCAAGACCCTTTGACAGCTCAACAACAGGTTTATGAGTAACAACTCAACGCCGGAGCGTGGCTCCGGCTATTTGGAAATTTCAGAAAAAGGCTTTGGTTTCCTCCGGTCCGCGGAGAACCATTATCAACCGAAGCCTTCCGACATTTTTGTCACCCCTGATACGATCAAAAAGACCTTCCTGCGCGAGGGTTGCCTCGTGGAAGGAACGCTCCAGCCCCCGCATCGGGGCAGCAGCCCGCAGTTGCGGGAGGTGGAAAAGGTCAATGGCATGGCGTTCTCGGCTTACACCAAGGCCATGCGGTTCGAGAATCTCACCACCATCGACCCGGTGGAGAAGTTTAATTTGGAGACCACTCCTGATGTTCTTGAGACGCGCATCATCGACCTCGTCACACCCATCGGCAAAGGCACGCGCGGCTTGATCGTCGCCCCGCCCCGCACCGGCAAGACCACCATCCTCAAGCTCATCGCCAACGCGGTTTGCCAGAATCATCCCGAGGTGTACGTAATGGTGCTGCTCATTGACGAGCGCCCCGAGGAGGTCACCGATTTCCAACGCTCGGTGAAGGCTGAGGTCGTCGCCTCGTCCAACGACCAGGATTTGGAGACGCATGTCCGCCTCTCACGCTTCATGATCGAGCGCTGCCGGCGCATGGTCGAGAGCGGCAAGGACGTTTTCGTGCTGCTCGACTCCATCACTCGCGTCGCCCGCGCCTACAATAGCGTGCATGGCGGTTCCGGCCGCACGATGACCGGCGGCGTGGACGCCCGCGCCCTGGAAATTCCGCGCAAGATGTTCGCCGCCGCGCGCAAGATTGAGGAGGGCGGCTCGCTGACCATTCTCGCCACCGCGCTGGTGGACACCGGCTCCCGCATGGATGAGTTGATCTTCCAGGAGTTCAAGGGCACCGGCAACATGGAGTTGATTCTCGACCGCAAGCTGTCGGATCGCCGCCTGTTCCCCGCCATCGACATCCCGAAAAGCGGCACCCGCAAAGAGGAGAAGCTTTTCGCCGGCAAGAACGTCGAGGCCATTCGCAAACTTCGCCGCACCATGGTGGATCTCAATCCCATCGAGGCGATGGAAACGCTGCTTGGCGCGCTCAAGAAGTACAAGACGAACGACGAGATGCTCGCCAAGCTCGGCGCGTAATTAGCGCGGGCAATCGCGCCATTTTTTAAGGCCTTCGCCTCGGCGATGGCCTTTTTCTTTTTACAAAACGCAGTTGCCATGCCAGCTGCGTGGCAGGCATGTTTCCCCGCGCAGGACGTTGACTAAAATTTCTCGCAAATGGCCAAGGCCAAGTCCCAATCACCCCGGCTGCCTCTGTCCCGCCCGCCATTGGAGCGCATGCTGCGAATTCACCAGGCCTTGCAGGGCGGCAAGTTTCCCAACGCCTCCAAACTGGCGCGCGAGCTGGAAGTCAGCGCCAAATCGATTCATCGCGACCTCGAGTTCATGCGGGACCGCCTCGGGCTGCCGTTGGAGTATGACTCTTCGCGGTTCGGCTATTACTACACCGAGGAGGTCAACGCCTTCCCCACGCTGCAAATAACGGAGGGTGAATTGTTTGCGCTGCTCGTCGCGGAAAAGGCGCTGCAACAATATCGCGGCACCAACTTTGAGAAGCCCCTCGTCAGCGCGTTCAAGAAAATGGCGGCGTCGCTGCCGGACACGGTCTCGCTCAACATCGCCGAGTGGGAGCAGACCATTTCTTTCCGCACCAGCGCCGAGCCAATTCTTAACCTGGAAATTTTCGACCGCCTCGCCAAAGCCGTCGCGCAGCGCCAGCAACTCGCGATTGCTTATCGCAAGCCCGGCCAGCGCGATCCCGAGACCCGGGTGATCGACCCGTATCACCTGGCGAACA
>CAZMLP010000754.1:0-4242 GCA_964566745.1 uncultured Verrucomicrobiota bacterium
ACGGGTCTTCTTCATCCGTCACGCCCTGCGCGCCGGCTTCACCATCGACGACATTTTCAACCTCACCAAAATCGACCGCTGGTTCCTGGCGCAGATGAAAGAGATTGTTGATTTCGAGGAGGAACTGGCGGACGCGAGGAACTAGGCTGAATTGGTAGTGGCGGACCATGAACCGAACCAAGATATTTTCTCCCTCGAAGATCGAGGTTGTTGACTCGCTGCTGCTCGAGGGCGATATAGTGGAGGTGTTGCCGCGGTTGCCGGACAATTGCGTGCAATGTGTGGTTACTTCTCCGCCCTACTGGGGCTTGCGGGATTACGGCATCCACGGACAAATCGGATTGGAGCCAACCTTGGCGGCATATCTCCACAAATTAACGGCGGTATTCAGTGAAATTCGCCGGGTCCTGAAGCCCGACGGGATATTGTGGCTGAATATTGGTGATGGCTATACCAGCGGGAATCGCGGATGGCGCGCGCCCGACAAGAAGAATCCCAACCGTGCCATGTCAGTGCGACCTGACAATCCGCCTGGTTTGAAGGACAAGGATTTGATTGGCGTCCCGTGGAAATTGGCGTTCGCATTGCAAGCCGACGGATGGTTTCTCCGTAGCGATGTCATCTGGCACAAGCCGAATGCGATGCCGGAAAGCGTAAAGGATCGGCCAACAAGGTCTCACGAGTATTTGTTCATGTTTTCAAAGCAGGAACAGTACGCCTACCATGCCGACGCAGTAATGGAGGACGCCGAGGTTGGCGGCACGCGCAATCGGCGAACCGTGTGGAACATCAACACGTCCACGGCCAACGGAAACCATATCGCGGCGTTTCCCGAAGATTTGGTCGAGCCGTGCGTGCTGGCCTCGACCAAGTCCGGCGATTACGTGCTGGACCCATTTTTTGGATGCGGGACAGTGGGGGTTGTTTGTCGCCGTCTAAACCGCCAGTTTGTGGGAATTGAATTGAACCCGGCTTACGCGGAAGAAGCCTCGCGCCGCTTGGAAAGCCCGGTTCCGCCTCCGACGGGACGGCGGCTGAAACACGAATTGGAGCCCCATGCTCATCAATCTGCCTTCTACGAAACCGCAAGCAAACGCCGCGTCGTCCCTTGAGGGTTTTCGCAAGCTTTACTTGCAGCAAGCCCTTTCGACCGCGATCCAAGAGCTTGAATTGACTGCCCTGAATGCCGAGCTCGATCGGCTCGCGCCAGCCCAAGAACTTTCCCGCCTGGCCAGTCGTGGCGTCCGTGGGGAGTTCGTCTTTGCCTTGCCGTCGATCCTCGCGAAGCGACCGATGCTGCTTGGCTATTACCGGCTGCTCCTCGGATTTAGCCAGAAAGAGTTCTATCACAAAGGAAAGCTCGGGCGTTTCAAACAAATGGAGGAGTCGGGACGGCTTTCAACGAATCTTGAAAAGGAATTGCCGGAATTATGCCGGGCATTGGTTGAGCGCTCGGCGGAAATGTTGCGGGAGATCGGATTCGAGAAAGTGACGCTCGATTTGCTCGACGATTTGAGTTTGTTGACGCTCGGCCCCCAACTGCGGGGCGGCTTGAACACTCGCATCGGGGAATTGGCCAATCGTGTGGTGTTTGAATTGATCCAGGGAATTGTGGCGCATACCGTGAAGACTGTGGCAAGCAACCAGCTTGAGCTAGTCAATTCATCCCGGCGAAAAGTGAAGATCGGATTCTCTTCGGACCCGGATATCAGCATCTTTGAGGAAATTGCCCCCGAGAAATTTAAGAATGTGGTGGCCATCGAAATCAAGGGCGGCGGCGATAAATCGAACATTTGGAACCGCCTCGGAGAAGCTGAGAAGAGTCACCAGTCGGCCAAGCAACGCGGCTTCGTCGAATTTTGGACCATATACAACGTCTCCGATTTGAATCTGCAGAAGGCTCGCGAGAAAAGCCCGACGACCAATCGGTTTTACAGTTTGGCGGGAATTTCCTCCAAGACGGGCGAGGAATATGGAGATTTTCGCGACAGGCTGGTTTCGCTGGTTGGTATTGCGCTGCCCGGCGTATAATGGAATGCGCTCCACGACCGGGCATATAGAAATTGAACTGCAATGAGCAATAACGACTGGCAGACTGATTTTCGCGCGGTATGGGATCGCGGCGTGGCCGCGTGGAAGGCGGGGCGTCGCTCGCCGACCAACATGTTCAGCGCGGCGGATGCGAACTTTCTGGCGTCAATTGGCTGCTCCACACAGGAACTGTTCGATTTCGTGGATGATGCCCAACGCTATGGCGACTTCGGCTACGAGACCACGCTCGCGGTAACTGCCATCCGCCGGGAATATTTTCTTCGTGAGATGCACGGTAAATCGACCGGGCGCGTGGTGCCGATGAGCCAGCTTCCGGCGAAGTCCGCGCAAGTGGATGGCATCGCCTGGCTGCCGCGATTGATTGTCAAAGCCCGCATCAAGCTGCGTGGCGAGATGGATCCCGATCTCATGTACGGCTGCGCGGGCGACCGTCCCTTTCTCCGGGAGCGCAACATGACGCTGGCGCAATTCCTTCAACTCGTTTGGGATAGCGGCAACGACGACCGACGTATTATTGAGGCGGTAAAGCGGGCGGCTGCTGGCGGCTGAGGAGTGAAAAGGGACATTCCGTGCGTTCGTTTTTGCTGTCATCAGTTTTCACGGCGTTGGGCATTTGCTTGCCTATTGCCGGTGTCTTAAAAGGATGTTTCACTCTGCCCATGAAATCCTCCTCGCAGATGGCAACTGCCTTCCTTTTTGCCTGCGTCGGTCTCGCGGTGAATACCTGCGCCGCGAGCGTGGGTGAGTTCACCGGGCAAGGGGATATTGGCGGCCCGAAGCACGCGGGTTCCGCGCAGTATGATTCCGCGCAAAAAACCTACACCATCACGGGGGGCGGCAAGAACATGTGGTTTACGAACGACTCGCTCCATATGGTGTGGGTGAGGATGTCCGGGGATGTCTCGCTGGCGGCGGACGTCGAGTTTCAAGGGAAAGGCGGGGATCCGCATCGCAAGGCGTGCCTGTTGATCCGCCAGAATCTCGAGACCGACGGGGCCTATGCCGATGCCGCGCTGCATGGTGATGGCTTGACCTCGCTGCAATATCGAGAGGTCAACGGCGCCATGACCCGTGAAATCCAATCGGGCGTGAGTGGCCCGCGCCGCTTGCGGATCGAGAAGCGCGGCAAATATGTCTCGATGTCGCTGGCCAAGCCGAGCGAGTCGTTGCATCCGGCGGGGGGATCGTTCCGGTTGGTGCTCGAGGAACCGTTCTATGTCGGACTGGGCGTCTGCGCTCATAATGACGACGCGAGCGAAACGGCGGTGTTTTCAAATGTCGAACTCAGGAACCCCAAACCGGCCATCTTGAGCACGCTGGAGACGATCACGCTAAGCTCGAAAGATCGCCGGGTGGTATGGTGGACGACCAACGTGATCGAGGCGCCCAATTGGTCCAAGGAAGGGATGCTTTACTTCAACAGCAAGGGCCGGATTTACAAAACCTCCGCGACGAACGGCGATCCCCGACTCGTCGATACTGGTTTCGCGACGCGTTGCAACAATGACCACGGCATCTCCCCAGACGGCACGCAACTCGTCATCAGTGACCAATCGCAGGGCGACCGCAGGTCACGTATATACACCGTCCCCATTGGTGGCGGCGCGCCAACGCGTTTGACCGAGGCCGCGCCCTCTTATTGGCATGGTTGGTCGCCGGACGGGAAGACACTGGCGTTTTGCGGCGAGCGGAACGGGGAGTTTGACATTTATACGATCCCTTCCACGGGTGGACCTGAGAGGCGGCTCACCACCGCAAAGGGATTGGATGACGGTCCTGACTATTCTCCGGATGGCAAATACATTTACTTCAACTCCGAGCGCTCCGGGCGGATGCAGATCTGGCGCATGAAAGCGGACGGTTCGGACCAGGAGGCCTTCACCACCGACGAGTGGAACAACTGGTTTGCCCATCCCTCGCCGGATGGAAAATGGGTCGTGTTCCTTTCCTTCGAGGCCGATGTGAAGGGGCACCCGGAAAACAAGGATGTGATGCTGCGGGTAATGCCGGCCGAAGGCGGGAAGATTGAAGTGATCGCCAAGCTCTTCGGTGGGCAGGGGACTATCAACGTGCCGTCGTGGTCACCGGACAGCAAGAAGCTGGCATTTGTGAGCTACCAGTTGCTCCCGTAAGCGAGGCTGTCATGGCCGGCTAGCACGTCTCATTTACGCAACATCAGATACGCGATCA
>CAZMLP010000755.1:0-1701 GCA_964566745.1 uncultured Verrucomicrobiota bacterium
AAAACCCCACCGTAATGCCGTGCGGAACAGTTCCTTTGAACTAGGTTCGAAACAGGTGGAGCCGGCCCGCAAAATCGCGTCTTCCAGTCAAGGCCTGACGGTCATTTGCTTGTTGGGCTAAGACTCCGTAATAGTTTGTTAAGGTCAAAGGACTTTTGCTTCGTAACACGAACATGGCAGGGTAAAGCAAAGTCAAAATTTGTTTTCCAAAGAACCGGTCACCATCACCTCTCGATCCGGTGACCAACTGTTGTCATTATCGCCCAACTTTCCCATTCCTCAAGTTAAAATCCATGCTCCGCGGCGAGAATTTTTCCACGTCGTGGCCGACGATAACCCAACCCCTTTGGTGAGATGCCAATTTACCGCTTGACTGCTCGGCTCTTGCCCTGTCTGTTCCATAGAAAATAGCGAGAAACCTACAGGCGCCGGCGCCCGGCTGGTTTCTTTTCATTGATTTTGCCGGGAAGGGAAAACGCGCGCCAGAACACCTCCACCGAGCGCTCCGCCAAATCCGCCGGAACCTCCCGTTTCATCAGGTTCATCGCGTGAGAGTAGGCCATCGGCCCCATCAATAGCGCCACCGCCAGGTTCAAATTCAAATCGGCGCGCAATTCACCGTTATCGACCGCCCGGCGCAAAAGATCCGTCAGCCTGGCGCAGCGTGGCTCAAGCACGCGTTTGCGCAACGCCAGGCCGAAGCCGGGGTTACGCGCCGCGTAGGCGCCGAGATGCGGCATCAGCCGGCAACGCAACCCGGAGTGTTGCGCCGGCTGATGATGCCTTAACAGCGCGACCAGGTCCGCGCGCGTGTCGCCACTGCGAAACTCGGGCATTGGCTCGTCCAAGTGCACGAGCATTTCGAGGCACAACTCCTCCTTGTTTTTCCAGTGCTTGTAGAGGGTCGCCTTGCTCACGCCGGACTCCGCCGCGATGGCGTCCATGCTGGTGGCGTCGATGCCGTCCCGCGCGATGAGTTTGAGGGCGGCTTGCACCGCCTGGTCGTGCGCGCGCTGGCTGGGGGGCCGGGCCATGTCAGATTTGAATGCGGGAGAACAACCGCGCGCCAATGGCCAGGAGCACGGCGCAAACGACTGTCAACACGGCGAAATCCGTGAACAGGCCGAAGTGCGACGCGCCGGACAACGCCCCGCGCAGGCCGTCCACGCCGTAAGTCAAGGGATCCAGGCGCGCCGCGAACGCGAGCGCCTGGTTGATGTTCGTCAGCGGGAACAGCGCGCCGGAGAGGAAGAAAATCGGCATCACGAGAAAATTCATGATGAGCTGAAACGCTTGCATGTCCGACAGCACCGAACCGATGGCGGTGCCGAACGCGGTGAACATGACCGCCATCAACCCCATAAAGACCAAAGCCAGCGGCAGGGCGGCCCAGCTTGACGGGCGAAATCCCGCGATGAGGCAAAACACGAACACAATCAGGCCTTGAATGATTGCCACCGTCGCGCCGCCGAGACTGCGGCCGAGCATGATCGTCACGCGTGGCACCGGCGCGACGAGTGTCTCCTTCAGAAAGCCGAATTGGCGGTCCCACATCAGGCCCACGCCGGAAAAAATGGAAAGGAACAGGATGGTCATGCCGATGATTCCTGGCGCGAGAAACTGGATGTAATTTCCCTGACCCGCCTGCTGAAAAATCGGATTCAATCCAAACCCGAATCCGAACAGATAGAGCAGCGGATG
>CAZMLP010000756.1:0-2866 GCA_964566745.1 uncultured Verrucomicrobiota bacterium
CCCGGTCACGGTCTCCCTCGCCGCGCTGGCGGGCGCCGTTCTGCTTCACGCTGGCGACTGGCCGCAATACCGCGGCCCCCACCACGACGGCATTTCCACCGAGAAAATCGCCTCCAAGTGGCCGGCGAACGGGCCGAAACAACTTTGGAAAGCCCCGACTAGCGACGGCTTTAGCTCCATTACGGTCGCGGGTGGCAAGGCCTTTACCCTGATCACGCGCCAGGTGGATGGCACGCCGCGCGAGGTCTGCCTCGCGCTGGACGCGGCGACGGGCAAGGAACTTTGGTTTGTGCCGGTGGGCGTGCCGAAATGGGAGGGTGGCGGCGACTCGGGCACGGACGACAACAAGGGTGGTGACGGCCCGCGCTCCACGCCAACCGTTGACGGCGACAAGGTGTATGCGCTGGCCGCGAACCTGGTTCTCACTTGCATGGAGGCCGCGACCGGCAAAACCCTCTGGACTGTCGATATTGTCAAGGATCACGCGGGGCAGAATATCACCTGGAAAAACGCCGCCTCGCCGGTGATCGAGGGCAATCTGATTTTTGTGGCCGGTGGCGGCCCTGGCCAGGCCTTGATGGGCATTAACAAAACCGATGGCACAGTGGTTTGGAAGGGCCAGGACGACAAGATGACCCATGCCACGCCGACCATTGCCACGATTTCGGGCGAGCGACAGGTGATCTTTTTCACCCAAAAGGGCCTGGTCTCGGTGAAGCCGGCGGATGGCTCGGTGCTGTGGCGCCATCCCTTTAAATACAATGTCTCCACGGCCGCCTCGCCGGTGGTCAGCGGGGACATGGTGTATTGCGCGGCGGGCTACGGTGTGGGATCGACGGCGGTGAGGATCGCCAAGGACGGTGACAAATTCACCGCGACCGAGCTGTGGCGCAAAACCGGCAACCAGCCCGTCGCGAATCACTGGAGCACGCCCGTCCAGCACGACGGCTACCTCTACGGCATGTTCGGGTTCAAGGAATACGGCACCTGCCCGTTGAAGTGCGTTTCGCTCGCGACGGGCGAGGTGAAATGGGAGCAGGCGGGTTTCGGCGCGGGCAACGTGACGCTCGCGGACGGCCGCCTCCTGGCCCTGGCGGACAATGGCGACCTCGTGCTTGTGGACGCGACCCCCGAGGCGTACAAGGAGCTTTCGCGCACCAAGGCGGTGGCGGGCAAATGCTGGTCCACGCCGTCCGTCAGCAATGGCAAGGCCTATGTGCGCAGCACGAAAGAGGCGGTTTGCCTGGATATCTCCGGCGGTGTGGCGCAGAGGTGATTGTTCACGGACTTGGTGTCCATCGCAGCCTCAATGCGTGACCTGCGGGGTTTGGGCAACTTGACGAGGTTTTAATTTCGACGGGCAGACAGGTTGAGCCCCGGAGCAAAATACAGTAGGCTTCGTTGTGCCAATAACATTGGACCAAATCATTGAGGAAGCGCGTCACTGGCCACCGGAAAAGGTGGGTGAATTGCTCAATCGTCTGACTGTGGAATTACGCGCGGGCGATGCTGAAATTGAAACAAGTTGGAAACAAGAGGCGCGCCGCCGACTCGCGGAAATAGAGAAAGATGACACGCAATCTGTGGATGGGGAGCTGGTGTCGGCTCGGATTCGCCAAATTGTGGGCCGGTGAAACGCCACGTTTTTCACCGCGAGGCGGAGAAGGAATATGCTGATGCTGCAGAGTACTATGCCCGGATTGATACTGAATTGGCAGGCCGATTTTACGACGAGATCGAAAGCATTATCCGTGACATCCGTCGGAATCCCGATCGTTTCCGCTTATTCGACACCCCTATCCAACGGCATTTCTCCACTGTTTTTCCTTTTGCGGTGTTATATGTGAACCAGCCTGATCGCATATTGATTGTCGCCGTAATGCATATGAAACGGCGGCCAGGGTATTGGAAGAAACGCTTGGATTGATCCTGCGAAGATGTCGAAGCGAATACCCTTGCTTGAACAAGGCACACATTCGGCTTCGAAAGACGAGGATGACCCCTCTCGATAACAGGCCCTGGCAACCTGTTAGTGCGCAATTGGGCTGGCTCCGCTTTCCTCCACAAAACGCAGTTTTGGAATTCGCCGTTTTCCCAAAACGAGAATGGCCAATCCCGCCCAGGAGGTGCCTGCCAGGATCCACACCACCGGCGCAAGGCTGCGGGAGTCGAAAACGCCAATGCTGGCCGAGGCAATGCTGGAGACACCGATCTGCAAGAAACCCAGCATGGAAGACGCGCTGCCGATGTTCCGGTCAAAGGGCGCCATCGCCAGCGCCGCGGCGTTTGGATAGGCGAGGCCCAGAGTGAAGAGGATGATGAAAAGAAGCGCCACCGTGGTGGCCAATCCAAACCAGCCCAGCATCGTTCCGGCCAGGAACAGGAGCGCGCCCAGGCATTCCACCCACAAAGCGGCCCGAAAAATCTGGTCACTCGAATATTTGCGCAGAAGCAAAATGTTGATTTGGTTGCTGCCAATAAATCCCACGGACAGCCCGGCGAAAATTCCCCCGAAGGAGCGGGCGCTCACGTGAAAAATTTCCATGAAAATGATGGGCGAGCCGGCCACATAAACCAGCAATCCCGAAAAGGCAAAAGCGCCTGCCAACGCATACGTGAGAAATTGCGGTTCCTTCAAAACCGCGGCGAAGTTGCGCAAGATGGGGCCCGGTTGCAGCGACACGGTGGCATCGGGCGCGTGGCCTTGCGGCAACCATTGCCAGCAGACGACCAGCAAAAGCAGCGCAAACAGGCCCAGCACCACAAACACCGCCTGCCAACCGATTTGGAGGGCGACAAATCCACCCACGGTGGGAGCGAGCAACGGCGACACACCGAGGATCAGGATTAACAGGGAAATGATTTT
>CAZMLP010000757.1:0-2133 GCA_964566745.1 uncultured Verrucomicrobiota bacterium
ACCCCTCCGGGGTGGAAAGGCAAGAGACGGCTGGTGTTTGTGGTGGCCGGAAAATATCGCCCCTGAACGGGGCTGATGGGATTTGAGGGCCTGGAACTACAAAGATGTCGCGCCTGAGGACGCTGAAAGACGAGGGCGTGATAACAGGTGGGTGCGTTCGCTGGCGCGAACTTCCGCACCGGCTACCGTCATTCACCCCTCCGGGGTGGAAAGGCAAGAGACGGCTGGTGTTTGTGGTGGCCGGAAAATATCGCCCCTGAACGGGGCTGATGGGATTTGAGGGCCTGGAACTACAAAGATGTCGCGCCTGAGGGCGCTGAAAGACGAGGGCGTGATAACAGGTGGGTGCGTTCGCTGGCGCGAACTTCCGCACCGGCTGCCATCATTCGTCTCGCCAGAGGGGAAGAGACGCCGCAGTTCCAATTTCGCCCGACGATGTCGCCCCTGAACGGGGCTGATGGGGTTTGGGGATATGGAACTACAAAGATGCCGCGCCTGACGGCGCTGAGGATCAAGAGAGGCCTCGTCAGTGGCAGCGCGGCTCATTGCGTTCGCTGCTGGCCACCGGCTACCGTCATTCACCCCGCCGGGGTGAGAAGGCAAGAGCCACCACCGCCGTGGCAATGGCCGCGCCGGTCCAGGCAATCGAGAATAGGCCCGCAAGCGTGATCGAGAAAACAGCAATAAAAACAAGTGACCACAGAGTGAGCGCGAAGCGAAGCCCAATGGCGGGGCGAGCAATCATGAAAACCCATTTTTGCTGACATAACTCGCGGCTTGCACCGGCTCACCCGACTTTTTGCTTGGCGGCATCCAGGGTGGCGCGTACGAGCCGTAGCAGGGCTTGGTTCTCAAAGGGTTTGGCGAAGAAGTCCGTGGCTCCCAGTCGCGCGGCTTTTTCCTTGTCGCCGTCCGTGCCACCCCCGCTCAAGAGGATGACTAGCGCCTCGGGATTGATCGCCCTGAGTGCCTCGAGGGCGTCCCAGCCGTTCATTCGGGGCATGAAGAGGTCGAGCAGCACGAGATCGACAGGCGACTCGGGTAATTGATATTTCTGGATGCCGTCCTCGCCGTTGACGGCCTCGATCACTTTGTAGCCGCGATAGCTAAGCACCGCGCGGACAATCCAGCGCACCAGCTCGTCATCATCGACGATCAATATCGTCTCGTTTCCTTCGAGGGCCATGCCGGTGAGCTCGGGTGGGGAGGCGGCTTTCTGAAACTCAAAGGTGTCCTTGGCCCGCGGCAAATAAACGTTGAACTTTGTTCCGACACCCGGGGAACTCTCGACCTCAATCCAACCGCAGTGCTCGGCCACCACGCTGTAAGCGATGGAGAGCCCGAGGCCCGTGCCTTTGCCGAATTGCTTGGTGGTGAAATAGGGCTCGCCCAGACGGTTTAACACCTCGGGACGCATTCCCTCGCCGGTGTCCGAAACGGAAAGCCGCACGAACTCGCCGCCCCGCCTCGGAGCCATAATGCCTTCCGAGGGGAACGAGACGTTCTCCATGTGGATGACGAGCTGCCCTCCCTCCGGCATTGCGTCGCGCGCGTTGAGGCAAAGGTTCATCAGCACTTGCATCATCTGGCTGCTGTCCGCCCGAACGGGCCAGGTTTCCTCGCCGCCCGAGGAATGGCTGACCTGGATGAGTGGATTGATGCTGCGGCGCAACATGATCAATACCTCGGCCACAAGCGCGGCGAGATTGATCGGGATCAGTTTGAACTCGGAGCTGCGGCTGAACGCAAGCAGCTTGCTCACGAGCTCCGCGCCCCGGCGCGCGCTGTTTTGCGCGTGAACCACACTCTCCCGCACCGAGTCGGGCAAATCCGGGGAATATGCGACGAGGTCGAGGTGGGAAAGAATGGCAGTGAGAATATTGTTGAAATCGTGGGCCACACCGTTGGCCAGCGCGCCAATGGCCTGAGTTTTTTGGGCCTGGTAAAGGGCTTGCTCGATTTGGACCTGCTCGGAAATATCCCGGATGACCGCCGTGAAGTTTTGCCGGCCATTGATCTCGGTGGACGCGACCGTCGCCTCCATCGGAAAATTTTCGCCGTTGGCGCGCCTTCCCTGCAATTGGCGGGCGGATCTTTCGTTTCCGACCGTCTGCCCGAGCATGTCGAGATCCA
>CAZMLP010000758.1:0-2454 GCA_964566745.1 uncultured Verrucomicrobiota bacterium
AGAGGCATCGATCCGGTCCCGGCTGAATTCCAAAGAGCAGCAGAAATTCGACGCCGATTTGAAAGCGGCGGAGCAGCGTGCCGAGGCGGAATACAAGGCCCAACCCTTCGCCCTGAATCGATTGATCACTTTCGGGGAAAAAGACCAGGCCATATTGGCCGCAAAAACAAAGGTCATCAACGAATACGGCGCCCGCCAGCGGCAGGATGCTGAAAACCAGCGACGCGAATCGCAACAGGCGGAAATCGATGGCGCCAAGCAGGCGGCGGACGCCAAGGCTCAGATCAACCAGAACTTCCTGGGTCAGCAAGCTCAGGACAACGCCGTTGCGTTGAAAGAACAAAGCGCACGCGTCGAACAAGCCGCCAAGGACCAGGAGACGACCACCAAGCTAGGCTTGGACACTCAACAGCAAGCGCAGAAAAAGTATAGCGACGAAATTAAGAAAAATACCGAGGAGCGGACCCAAAAGCTGGGCGACGAGAACAAGTTCATGAAGGACGGAAATGTCGTCTTGGAGGAACGCGCCCGGATCAGCGAAAATCTCCCGCCCGTTCCACCCGTCCCGGCCGCCGCGGCACCACCGGTTTCCGGCCCGTCCGCCGCCGTGCCTCCGACTTCGTCTCCCGAGTTTTATGGTCCTCGGTTGCCGGACGCTTTTTCTAATGGCGCCAACAAGACTGGTTCCGATGGCCAATCAGGCGGTCTCAAACAAATCGACGCAAACCTTTCCAATTTGCAGGGACAGGCCAAGGACACTGCCAACGTTCTAACCAACACCATTGGGAATGCGCTGAACGGCTTCGGGCAATCGATTGGCGATGTCATTAATCACACCAAGACAATGGGGCAGGCCTGGGCGGAAGCGGGGCAAAAGATTCTTTCTGCCATTCTTCAAATGGTGACCCAATACGTTGCCGGAAAGCTGGCCATGATGGCAGTGGACGCGATCTTTCATAAAGACTCGATGAAGAAGGCCAACGAGCAGACGGTAAAGTCTGGGACCGCCGGGATGGCCAAAGCGGGAGAACAAGGTGGGTGGGTCGGGGTGCTGGTTTACATGGGAGTATTTGCTGCGGCTATGGCGGCGATTTCCGCTTTGGCTGGCGGGTTGAGTGGCAGCTTCGCCTCGGGTGGTCTCATCACGGGCAGTCCCTCTTCTCGCGACAACCGGCTCGCCGCCGTGGCCACGGGCGAATACGTCGTCAACAGCGCGGCGGTGGCGCATTACGGCCCGGCGTTGTTCGAGGCGCTCAACACTTTCAAGGTTCCGGCCAGCTCGCTCGACAATCTCCGTTTCAATTCGCCTGGCGTCTCGTCCAATCGCGCTTTTGCGAGCGGCGGACTCGCCGGACCCGTCCCGATCAACGCCGCGCCCGCCAGCGTGAGCGTGGCCGCGCCCGCCGCGCCGAACGTGAACATCGCGATGGTGAACGACACCAGCGCGCTCAAAAAATTCCTCGAGTCCAGCGAGGGCCACCAGGTGATTTACAACGTCGTCAGCGGCCAAAAAACGCGGCTCGGCATCCGGTCCTAGGGAATCAATTGACGGGAGAACACAGAGAGAACGGAGAGGAAAAGCCCGAGCAAAGGGAAAGTTTATGAAACGTCACGGACATTCAGGCAGGGACGAGTCGCCGGAGCGCCTGTCTCTTTCGGGTAGGGACACGCGGCTCGCGTGTCCGCAACTTGCCTCCCGTCCGAGGCGTCCGGGCGGACGAGCCAGCGGCTCGTCCCTACCTCCAGTGGCCTCGGCGTCTCCGCGTCTCCGCGGTTCAAAATGAGCGTCACCCTTGTCAACAATTGCGTCCTGATCCCGAACCCGCCGCACTGGGGGAGCCCGCTCAAGTGGCGCCGCCAGTGGTCCAGCGCCGTCGCGCCCGGGGTCACCGGCGCGGAGGACCGCTCTAGCCTGCGGACCAAACCGCTCTTGCGGATCGAGTTCACACTGCTCGCCGCGACACCGTCAGAGCGGGCGCTGCTGGAGGCGCGGCTCCTCGCCGCGTTGAGGCTCGGCCGGGCCGCCGTTCCTTTCTGGGCGCGGCCCACGCCCGTCGAGCCGCCGGGCGCGGACATCAACAGCCTCGGCATGACCACCAGCGGCTTGTGGCCTTGGGCCGCCGGGGATTGGGTCTATTTTCCGCCCTCGCCCGGCGTCGCGGAGGAATTCCGCCAACTCACCGCCGCCTCGCCGGGAATCATGGCCTGGACGGACCAGCTAACGGCGAGCCATCGCGAGGGAACCTTCGCCTATCCACTGCTTTTTGGCACGCCGTCGGTCGGCGACATCAACGCGATCAGCAACCATTTGGCCGAGGCGCCCAGCCTCGCCTTGCAGGAACCTTTGGGAAATTAACTCGAACTCTCACCACATAAACTATGGCCAACAAAACCAACTACCTCGAAGGCGCTCTTCTGAGCCACATCTACCGTCATTCCGCCTACACCTCGCCT
>CAZMLP010000759.1:0-4657 GCA_964566745.1 uncultured Verrucomicrobiota bacterium
CCTTTTTTTAACGGGCTGTCGAGCCGGCCACGCCGTTACTGGCACAAAGAAAACTTACATGAAATGCCCGCGAACTCCAATCAAAATCGTCGCGGGCAAGTTTGGCGTCGGCGGTGTTTCCACTGCGAACCGAGGACTTCACCGTCACCGGCCGGCTTTGGGGCGGGAGGGTGTTTCCCCAACGGAGCAAGATTTGCGTCCCCGCCCGCGCGAATTGTCAGGCCGCCAGGACAAGCGCGGCGCTCAATTTGGCCGCGTCCAAGTTGAACGACAGGCCGAATTCCGCCACGGCCTGGGCGGGGCAATGGCGTAAACCACGTCCGGGAATTGCGTCTCCGGAATGTCAAGCAGCGAATATTTCCCGCAGTTTGAAACTCGGTCGGCATTTCCGGCAGGGACCTGGTCTCGTGGGCAGCTTCCAACTCACCGCGCAGGCGGAGGTATTTCAACCCCGTGAACGAGACGCGCGAACCATCCGGTTCGAGACCGCAAAACGCGCGAGCCGGTCCCGGCGGAGACATTGGGGGGTAAATGGGCCCTATCCTGTCGCGGGAAAACTTGCACAGAATCCGAGCAGCTTCGAGGTGTCCGTCGCGGAATTCTTTTGAGAAATCGCCGTTCAGCAAGTTCTCCGAAAACTGCCTCTCGCGATTCAAGGTTGTAGTTCCATTTTGGGCCTGCGCACGAACCATGATCTCCGAAACGGGTAACCCGTTGCAAATCTAGCCGGCATTTGGAGATCATGGAATGTATTTTGGAGATGGGTCCCAATTGGGAAATGTTGGGGGTTTTGCCCCGCGTCCTCGCGGTGACGAGGGGCGTAAACAGGCGCTGACGACGCTTTTTGTGCCAAGCAAGGAAGAATCTTGCTCGTAGCAACCGAGTGCTCGGATGGCACGCTCCCTGCGGAGGCGCGTCACACAATTGTTATGACCCCGCGAAACCGCCATATCCCCTCGCGGCCTGGAGAGAGCTTGCTCCGAACGAGCCCGTCCGTGCCCATTCCACGCTTGATTCCCAAGGCCGGGGCGCGATTTCCCCGACCCTATGAATAGTTGTTCCGCCCGACTTTCTCGCCGGTTGATTTCCGCCTTAATCACCAGCCTGCTCGTCTCGCTGAACGCGCGTGCCCTGGTGCTCACCAGCGCGCCGACGTTTACCCCGGCCTCCGCGGCGCCGCTCGCGGGAACCTTGAAGGTTTCCACGGATGTCGCCTCACGGGTGAGCGTTTCGGTGATGGAGGGGACCAACACATGGCGGCATACTTTCCTCGATTACGGCACCACGCATTCGCTGCCACTGCTGGGTTTCAAGCCGGGACGCACGAACTTTATCACGGTCACCGCGCTGGACCGGTATCGCAACGCGGTGACGGCCCCCCAGCCCCTCCTGTTTGTCAGTCCCGCCTTGCCTGATGCCTTTCCCAAGAGCGTCTTGCTGGCCAGTCAACCCGCCAAAATGGAGCCGGGTTACACGTTGTTTCGCCTAACCAATTTGGGCGGCAGGGGTTTTCTGACCATGGTTGACAACTTCGGCGACGTGGTTTGGTACAGCACGGCCACCTCCGGGGTGGAAGTCCGGCAGTTGCCCAATGGCAACTTGTTTCTTCCGCTGGCCACGAACTTTTCGGAGATCAACCTGCTGGGACAACCGGTCCGGAGTCTGATCGCGCCGCCCGGATTGGCCATAGACGTTCATGATGCCGTGCCGACGTCGCATGGCACGGTTCTGTACATCAATGATGATAGCATCGATTTGCCCAATTTCCCGGCCTACACCACCAAGCCCGGCGCGCCTCTTGTCACCGTTCATGCGGCCTTTAACAACATCGTCGAGATCTCCGCCGTCAGCGGGAACCTTTTGAACCGCTGGTCCCTCCTGGACATTGTGGACCCCTACCGGACTACCTATCTCACGTATTCCTCGGGGGTCCTCGATTTGCAGCACGCCAACGCCGTGATTGAGGACCCCAGCGACGATTCGATCATCGTTTCCATGCGCCATCAAAACGCGATCATCAAGTTTGACCGTGCCGGGAAGCTCAAATGGATCCTCGGCGCCCATGACAATTGGGGCCTGGCGTTTCAACCCTATCTGCTCAAGCCCGTTGGCTCTCCCTTCGCCTGGAGTTACGGGCAGCATGCCCCAATGATCACGCCGCAGGGAACCTTGCTGGTGTATGACGACGGGAATTTCCGGGCCGATCCCTTTTTTGTGTCCGTGGCGAACAAGGACAACTACAGCCGCCCAGTCGAGTATTCCATTAACCAGCAAACGATGGAGGTGAGCCAGGTGTGGGACTATTCTGGAACCAATGGTCCCAGCGCGGACCGGCTTTTTACCGCGCTTATGGGGAACGCGGACTGGCTCCCCCAAACGGGCAATGTGCTGGTCAACTACAGTTGGGTCTCCTACGAGAACGGCGCCCCGCCGAATCCGTCCGCGCCGGGCGCGGCGATGCTGCGTATCAAAGAGGTGACGCATGACCAGCCCGCGGAAGTGGTGTTTGACCTCGCTTTCTTCGACTACACCACCACGGACCATAATTTCACGGGCAGCTACGCGTACCGGAGCCACCGCGTTCCGGATCTTTACTCCACCCTTCCGGCGCCAGTGGAGGACCTCGTAGTGCAAAATAAGGACGGAAACGCCTTGCTCTGGTTCTCAGGAAACGACACCAAAACCTACACCGTCCAAGCCTCGTCTGATTTGCAGCAATGGGAGGACATCGGCGAGGCGGAGGGAACCGGGGAGGGGAACTTCGAGTTTACCGATTTCAATTCGAGCGGCAACGCGGTGAGGTATTACCGGGTGATTACAGGCGGCTATCAGCAGCCGGGAGAATGAACACAGTCAGCCGGTCGTCTCGGCGAGACGACCCCACCACAAAGACGCACCGTCGTTGTCACGCTCACCACCTTTTCCTGCTGACAAGTCGCGGCTTTGCGCCAAATTAAACGCATGACTGATCCGCGTTACGCGAAGTTGGCGAAGTTGTTGGCCCGTTACTCGACCGCCCTGGTGAAGGGCGATCGCATCCTGCTTGATTTGATCGATGTGCCGGACGAGTTCGCGGTGGAGTTGATCCGCGCGGTCCGTGATGTGGGAGCGATTCCCATCGTTGAGACGCGCCACACGCGCATCACGCGGGAAATCCTGCGCGGCACGAACGAGGCCCATGCCGAGCTGGTGCGGGACATCGAGTTGCGCCGTATGAAGCAGATGGAGGCTTACATCGCCATTCGCGGGAGCGCTAACGCCAGCGAGACCTCGGATGTGCCGAGCGACGAGATGGCGCTCTACTCGCGGATCACCCGGCCGGTGCTGAATTATCGCGTTAACAAGACGCGCTGGTGCGTGTTGCGCTGGCCGACGCCGAGCATGGCGCAATCCGCGAACATGAGCACCGAGGCGTTCGAGAATTTTTACTTCGACGTCTGCACGATGGATTACCAGCGGATGGCGAAGGCAATGCTGCCGCTGGAGGAGCGGATGAAGCGGGCGGACCGGGTGCAGCTCAAGGCGCCGGGCACGGACCTGACCTTCAGCATCAAGGGAATCGGCTCGCAACCGTGCGTCGGCCTGCGGAACATCCCGGACGGCGAGGTGTTCTCCTGTCCGGTGAAGAATTCGGTGAACGGGGTGATCCAGTTCAACACGCCGACGCTGTATTCAGGGACGCGGTTCGAGCGGGTGCGCCTGGAATTCAAGGACGGCAAGGTGGTGGATGCCACGTCGAGCAACACCAAACGGCTCAATGAAATCCTGGACACGGACGCCGGGGCGCGTTACGTCGGCGAGTTTTCCCTCGGTTTTCATCCCTATATTCTCAACCCGATGTGCGACATCCTGTTCGACGAGAAGATCGCGGGGTCTCTGCACTTCACGCCGGGCCAGGCCTATGAGGTGTGCGATAACGGCAACCGCTCGGCGGTGCATTGGGACATGGTGCTAATCCAGCGCCCGGAATGGGGCGGGGGCGAGGTGTGGTTTGACGGCGAATTGATCCGCAAGGACGGGTTATTTGTGCCGAAAGACCTGAAACCGTTGAATCCAAATAATCTGAAGTGACGGGGCTGGGGGCTGGATTAAATAGGGCAGGAACGGCAGGCATCAGCCGACGCGAAAGGAGATTTTCGTGATGAGATCGCGCCCGAAGCTGTTTTGCAGCCGTTCGAGAATTTCGCGCCGCCGATAGCGGACGATTTCATCCAGCCAGGGGCTGCTGTCCACCGTCACGAAGAGGGTGCCTTTGTGCAGGCCGGTGGGCTGCGCATGCGCGACTATGTTTGGATCAAGGATATGATTCCACACCCGCAGGACCTCCGTCTCGGCCCGCTTGCGCTCGATTCCGATTTCCTGCAACACACGCGGCAGCAGGTTTCCCGCGCTCTTGGAACGGTCCGCGCCCGCGCGCTCGACCGGGGCGAGGTTGGTGCCGCGCCACTGCGCCAGCACGCGCTCGCGGGAGGTGCTCTTGATGGAGGCCGCGAGCGGAGATTGCCGAAAAGGAGGCCGGTTCATGAGTGATGAATAGCGCGCTTTGCGCCCGCTTGTGAAACAAATTGGGGAGCCGACGTCAAGTCGGCCCTGAAGCCGGGGAGGCCTTCGCCGGCAATCACATGGTTGCTTCCCTCGCATTCCGGGCATAGATTAC
>CAZMLP010000760.1:0-2356 GCA_964566745.1 uncultured Verrucomicrobiota bacterium
TAACCACCGTGCAGGCGGAGCGGTTGTCCGCGTATGACTGGCCCGGCAACGTGCGCGAGTTGCAGAATGTGATCGAGCGCGCGGTGATTTTGGCGCAAGGCGGGGCATTGCAATTCGAGTCATTGGGAGCCGGCAACATCATCGCGCCGGTGAAGATGGTCGAAAAAGCCCCGGTCCAAATGCTGACTCGCGCGGAACTGAAAGAGCGGGAGAGGGAGAGCATTCGCGCCGCGCTGGCGCAGACCGGCGGCAAGGTCTTTGGACCGAGCGGCGCGGCGGAATTGCTTGGCATGAAGGGCACGACCCTGGCCTCGCGCATCAAGGCGCTGGGTTTAAAGACCTGACCGGCCCGCTCACGGTTTTTCCCTTCCCCCAAAGGCCGGAACGATTTTCGGAAGCCAGTTGAGCGTTTTAATGCCCACGTAGGAGGTGGCCGCCGAGATGAGAAAAATCCAGGCCTCGGAGCCCTTCATGGAGGCGGGCAGGGTGGTGGCGGTGATGCCGAAATAGGCGGCCACCGTCAGTATGGTCGCGGCGACGCACCCTTCCGCCAGAAACCTCATACCCTGTTGGAGAGTGGCTTTCTGCCTCGCCAGCCACCGGGCGGCCGAGCCGAGCAGCCCGCCAACAAAAACCGCGCCGAGCATGAATTTGGGAACGATGTAAGCGATGCTTTTGGTGTCCCCGAACGGCTCCGCCCGGGCGGTGATTTTATCCGTTTGAATGCCTGCCGAGCGGATCACGAAATTGGTGGTGGCCGCTCCGGCGGGAATAAACAATTTTTCCGGCACGCTGGCGTATTGGGCGGAAAGGGTGATGGGCAGGTCAGGTCCCTCGGCCAGCGGTCGCCTGTCGGCGTCCACCCGGGAAACGGTCAGTGTCACCTCTTCCAGGCCGGCGCCAGAAATATTTTCCTTGGCGGCGCTCAGCAGGATTCCGCCGAGCGTGCGGACCGGCACCAGCAGCGGCGCCTGGTCGGTGAACGGGAAGACATCGATCGACGGCCGGGTGTCATTGTTTTTGAAAGTGAGTCGCGCGCTGGCGAATTTTCGATATTCCGTCAGTTCCAGCGCGGAAGGCTCCACGTCCGCCCCGGTGGCCTCCAGTGTGAGCGACCGGTAATCCGCGGGAATGGCCCCCCGCACCTGCGGATCGACGGGAACGATGGCCACTTGAAGGACCGTTTCAAATTGCTTGCGAGCCTGGTTCCACGCGGCTGGACTGGGCTGGACGCGCGGCACCACGGTCATTTTCCGGGGCGCGCCCGCAGTGGCGGAGATTGGCACAAATGGAATGGCGAAGGCGGAGTTCGAGGTCAGGAGGGTCTTGCTTGTCAATGGCTCGAAGACCAGCGAGGAGATGGCCTGGGGAACAGTAACGCTCACCTCATTCCCGGCGCGTGACACCTGCGAGGTGCTCCGCAGCCAGCCGGCGCCCACCCGGGTGAACACCCGGAGACTGGCGGTGTTGGTGACGATGGACGGCAACGCGTCCGGGCGCAGATTCACGACCTTGCTGGTGTTTAGCACTCGCGCCACCGTTGCTTGGTTGGTCAGGAGGGGAAGGCGAAAACGCTCCGTGAAGGATGACCTCGGGTCCGCCGCCCGGAGCGAATTGATCCCGATGAAAACAATAGACAGGAAAAACAGCAGGCAGAGCCGGGATTTTCTTTTCCTGTTTTCCAAAATCGTTCCGGTTGGGTTCATCGGTTTGAGGCGGCTGGTTGACTGGCGGCGGCTGTTACTCCTTTATCGCCGCCGATGGCCCATTGCTAACGGGCATTGAGCACCGCGTCAAACGCAAACTGGTGTCCCGGGACGGCTCAACTCCGGTCGGCGAAAGAACTGTTCGCGAACTGTTAACTCAGCCTGCTCCATCTTGCTCCGCCTTCACATCCAGCGAGCGCCAGAGATACCACGAGGCGATGGAACGGTAGGGGCGCCAATGCTCGCCGAGTTCCATGAGCTTTTTGGGCGGCAGCAATTCCTCGTGGCCGTACACCAGCGCAAAGCCCTTGCGGATGCCGAGATCGGTCACGGGAAAGACGTCGCTGCGGCCCAGCTTGAAAATGAGCAGCATCTCGACCGTCCACTGGCCCACCCCGCGAATCGAGGTGAGGCGCTCGATGATCTCCTCGTCCTTCAGGCGGGCCAACGCGCGCGGGGAGGGGATGGTGCCGTCGATGGCCTTCGCCGCGATGTCGCGAATGGCCGCGACCTTCGCGCGTGAAAAGCCGCACTCGCGCAACTTTTCCCCGGGCGCCGCCAGCACTTGCTCCGGCGTCGGAAATTTTTTGCCCGGAAACATCGCCTGGAAACGACCGAGAATGGTTTGGGCGGCCTTGCCGCTCAATTGC
>CAZMLP010000761.1:0-7292 GCA_964566745.1 uncultured Verrucomicrobiota bacterium
AGCGGCGAGTTCTTGCACGGTGAGGTTGGCATCACGCAGACGCTCCAGCTTGGGCTGCACTACGATTTGGCGCTCGTAACCACCGGCGGTGTTGATATCCGCGACGCCTGGCACAGCGCGGAGCAAGGGCTTGAGTGTGTATTCCTGGATCGACTCCAGTTCCATCAATTGCTCGCGGCGAGTGGCAAGTTTGTTTCTCGCGTCCGGCGTGTAATCAAGCGTGTAATGGAACACTTCGCCGAGGCCGGTCGTTACTGGAGCGAGACGCGGAATGATCTTCGGCGGCAGTTTGTCCAGTGCTCCCTGAACGCGTTCGCCAACAAGCTGTCGAGCGTGGTAGATGCCGGTTTTGTCAGTGAATTGAAGGGTAACCTGCGAGAGGCCGAACTTGGACAGGGATCGCATCTCCTTCACGCCTGGAACGCCCGCAAGTTCTTGTTCCAGCGGGACGGTGACGAGTTTCTCGACCTCTTCCGGGGCGAGGGCTGGCACCTCGGAGTTCACCTGCACTTGAACGCCCGTGATGTCCGGCACCGCGTCAATGGAAAGACGCAGCGCGGAGCAAACGCCAATTGCCGCCAACAGTATCGCCAGCAGCAGAACGAAATGCCGCCGCTCGACGGAGCGCGCCAGAATCCAGTCGATCATACGAGTGTCCTGGCGCTATGGTTTGGGGGCGCTGGCGCCCGGAGCCGGTGAGGGTTGGATCCATCCGGCCAGCAATCGCATCTCGCTTTGCGCGGCGTCGGCGTCGGCTTCCGTCGTTAAAATTGCCTCGATGGCGTCGAGATATTCCTTTTGCAACTCGACATACGTGGCCACGGGAATCGCACCCAACCGGTAGTGACGGTCACCCAATTCAGCGGCATCCTGGAAATGGCGCAGGGCGTTGGCGGGCCAATGCCTCATTTGCGCCAAGGCCGTTTCATAAGTGGCGACGGCTTGAACTAGCCCCTTTTCCAATTCACGTTGCGCGACGAGGAGCGAGGTTTCCGCCTGCGCTTTGCGGGCACTGGCGATTTCGATGTTGGATTGATTGCGGTTCCACAGTGGCAGCGGCAAAGAGATGCCGACGCCGGCTTGGCGCTCGAAGTCGCGCGCCTTCTCCTCGGAGTAATAAGGGCCGACCGTGACAGTGGGATAGCGCTCGTTCCTGGCAAGATCGACGCGGATGCCTTGCTGCTCCAATTCAACCTGTCGCATCCTCAGGCTGAAATTGTTCGTGCGCGCGGAGGCAAGCAGTTCCTCCAACGGCGGCGGGGACAGGTGATTCTGGTTCTCGCGAGCGATCAGGAGTCGCGCTTGCAACGGCGCGCCTCGCAATTGGTTCAACTCCGTCAAGGCCCGCTGCAATTCCTTGTGCGCCTCGGCGCTCCGGCGCATGAAGGTGATCGCGCTCGCCTCCAGGATGCGCGTCTCCAACAACGGACTCACCCCGGCGGGATCTCGCCGCACCATCACCGTGGCCAATTCCCGGGCCCGATTTGCGACTTGGGTGGCGGCGTTGGCACGCTCCTGGGCGGAGAGCACGGCGAGACCCAACTGGCGCGCCTTGGCAGTTAACGAGGCCTGGAATTGGGCATAGCCCAGCTCGGCCAATTGAAGCTGGCGGTTGGCAATCGCCTTTCGCAAGGCCAGCCGGCCCGGAAACTCGAACGTTTGGTTTACCGCGACCGACCACGCCAAGCCCTCACCCGCGAGCCCGCCTGACTCGGCTTGACGTTTGCCTCCGGCTTGAGCGGAGAGTTCAGGATTGGCGAGGGTTCCGGCCGCCCGTCGTTCCCCCTTGGCCGCCGCGATTTCCGCGCGGTAAAAATTGGCCTCGGGATTCTTTTGGAGGACGTGGTTGGCAATTTGGTCAACGGTCAGAATCGGAGCACTGGGAGGCGGCTCTTTTTCCTGACCAATACCATTCAAACTTAGCAAAAATAACGATAAAATTGGAAAAGCTTTCATAACGATTCAAAGGAACGTGACGCGCGATCAGCGCGACAATGGGAAAGGCCGGGATGGAAAATCCCGGTTGGCGAATATCAGGGGTTATGAAAGCCGCGAAGGGGCGCGAACGGGCAGGGCCGCGCGGCATGTAAAGTGCCAGGACCGCGCGAGTTCACCCGCGCCATCCAACCCGGAGGAGACTGGAAAGATCGAAGGATCGTTGGGTTCCGGCAAGTTTCGCAACAGAACCGCGACGGGGTTGAAGGCGGGGGCAGCGACCTTGACTGGTACAAACTGCGCACCGCCACTTTCAAACTGGCAACCGTCGCCCTGGTCATGAGATCCGGCGGGAGAACTCGCGCAGGACTCGTCCATCGGCACCCATCCGGCGTCCTCCAGCAGGCAGTGCATGGAGGCTGGCAGCCACAGGGCCACCATCACGCACGCGAGGAATGTTTTGAGACGACGCACCGGGAGGATAATCGCTTGAATTCCGCGTTTGCGCAAGCCTTGGGCTGGAAAGGCCGAATATTTTCTTGCGGGGACGAGTCCGAAGGAAGGACACGCGAGATGACTCGCCGGAATTATCGAATGTTTTCGCCACCCGAATCTGCTGGCCAAAGCCGCCACGGTTCACCAGTGTGCTCGTGAATTTACTCATGCGTCGCGCCGCTTTCACCCTGATCGAGTTGCTGGTGGTCATTGCCATTATTGCCATCCTGGCGGGCATGCTCTTGCCCGCGTTAAGCAAGGCAAAATCCAAGGCCAAAGGCGTCGGTTGCCAGAATAACATCAAGCAACTGAGCCTGGGCTGGACCCTTTACGGGGACGACAATAACGACCGTTACGTGAACAACCACGGTCGCGACGAGACCCGCCAGACACATCAAAGTTGGGTGAACAATGTGCTCGATTGGGGCGCGGCTGACGACAACACAAATCTTTCCCTCCTCGTGGACGCAAAGCTGGGAGAGTACGTCGCGAAGGCGGCGGGCACTTATAAGTGCCCATCGGACACTTCGAAGTCCCTCAATGGTCCGCGCAACCGCAGCTATTCGATGAACTCCCTGGTGGGCGATCCGGGCATTCTGACGAACCAGTTCAATCCGAATTATTACCAATTCTTCAAATCGGCGGACTTGAAGAACTCTTCCATGACCTTTGTCTTCATTGACGAGCACCCGGACACGATCAATGACGGCTTTTTCATGAACCGGCTGGAGATTTACACCTGGGGAAACTTGCCCGCGTCTTATCACGACGGCGCGGCGAATCTCTCGTTCGCGGACGGCCATTCGGAGACGCATCGCTGGGTGGTCGCCGGGACCAACGGAACCGTGCGCCCGCCGGTGAAGGGCGGGGCAGGGGGCGGCTTCCCAGCCTCCCCACCGACGGATTTCGACTGGCTCAAGGAGCGAAGCAGCTCGCGGAAGAATTAGCGAAGGTCGGCATTCGCGGATGGCCATGCGGAAAAACTCACCGCCCAAGGACTGCGTCAAGCCCCTGAAAAATCCGGCGACGCCCAAAACCGTATCGCGAATCCCGATTGAGTTTTGCCCCCAATAATTGCCATTGCTACCGGCCGGAAGGGCGTTGTACGGTTCTTCGATGCCCGCCTCGGGTATGAGGGGCGGGACTGGGTTGTTTCCGGCGCATACGGGTGCTAGGATAACCGCGCCGGTTGACTGGCATTGTCGAATTAAATTGTTCATGAGCAAAACGTTATTTCTTTCTCCGCCGTCCTTTGACGGCTTTGACGGTGGCGCGGGCGCGCGTTACCAGGCGCGGCGCGAGGTCACCAGCTTTTGGTATCCCACTTGGCTGGCGCAACCAGCCGCCCTCGTCTCCGGCAGCAAGCTCATGGATTGTCCGCCGCATGACATTGGCATCGAGCAATGCCTGCGCGAGGCGAAGGGCTACGATCATGTGATCATCAACACCTCCACGCCGTCGTTGAAGAACGATTGCAAGGTGGCCGAGGCGATTAAGTCACAGAATCCGGGTGTGAAGATCGGGTTCGTGGGCGCCCATACGATGGTGTTGCCGACGGAGACGTTGAAGGCGTCACCCGCGATTGATTGGGTGGGGCGCAAGGAATTTGATTACACCTGCAAAGAAGTGGCGGAGGGCCGCCCGTTTGACCAAGTGATGGGCCTTTCCTACAAGGACAAGGACGGAAAGATTAAGCACAATCCCGAGCGCGAGTTGATCGCGAACATGGACGCGTTGCCGTGGGTGGCGGATGTCTATAAGCGCGACCTCCAGATCGAGAAGTATTTCATCGGCTACCTGATGCACCCTTACATCAGCATGTACACGGGGCGTGGTTGCCCGGCGCAATGCACCTTCTGCCTCTGGCCGCAAACCATCGGCGGGCACAAGTATCGCGTGCGCTCGCCGCAAAACGTGGCCGACGAGATGGCTTACATGAAGAAGCTCTTCCCGCAGGTGAAGGAGTTCTTTTTCGATGACGACACCTTTACCGCGAACCTCCCTCGCGCCCGCGAGATCGCCAAGAAGCTCGCGCCGCTCGGCGTGAACTGGTCGTGCAATAGCCGCGCGAACCTGGATTACGACACCATCAAGTCGTTTAAGGATTGCGGCCTGCGCCTCTTCCTCGTCGGTTACGAGAGTGGCAACCAGGACATTCTTACCCGCATCAAGAAAGGCGTGACCCTGGAGGAGATGCGCAAATTCACCAAGTCCTGCCATGACGCGGGCGTGGTGATCCATGGCACGTTCATTCTCGGCCTGCCGGTCGAGACGCGCGAAAGCATCGAGAACACGATTCGTTTCGCGCAAGAACTAGACGTCTTCAGCCTGCAAGTCAGCCTCGCCGCGCCGTATCCCGGCACCGAGCTGTACGAGATGGCCCGCCAGAACGGCTGGTTCTCGAAAAAGGACAAGGGCGACATCGTTCATGAAGACGGTTTCCAGCAAAGCTCGCTGGAGTATCCGGGGCTTGATAAGGAGGAAATCTTCGAGGCAGTGGACCGCTTCTATCGCAGCTATTACCTCCGGCCCAAGCCGATCCTGCGCATCATCAAGACGATGCTGGAGGACAAGGATGTGTGCGTGCGGCGCTTGCGCGAGGGCTACGAGTTCTTCAAGAGCTTAAAGCAGCGCAAGAGCGATCTAGCGGCGGCACGCAGCGCGGCCGTGGCCGTGCCGGCGTAACCAAATTTCAATCAACCGGGTTTCGGTCCGCGAAAAATTGACTTGTTCCTATTGCTTTCCAATATGAGTGGTGTAGTCTCTTTGGCATGCGAAAACTTCGCGGATGGCTCATGCGCTTGGCCGGCCTATTCAACGGACGGCGCCGGGATTCGGAATTCGATTCAGAGATCGAGAGTCATCTGCAGTTGCACATAGCGGACAACCTTCGGCGGGGCATGGCGCCGGAGGAGGCGCGCCGCCAGGCGATGATCAAGCTCGGGGGGATGGAGGCCACCAAGGAGGCTTGTCGGGACCAACGCGGCTTGCCGTGGCTGGAAACCCTGTGGCAGGACGTCCGCTTCGGCGCGCGACAACTGCGCAAGAATCCCGGCTTCACGGCCGTGGCGGTGCTTACCCTGGCGCTCGGCATTGGCGCGAACACGGCCATTTTCAGCGTCGTGGACGCGGTGCTGTTGCGCCCGCTCGCTTATCCTGACTCCAGGGAATTGGTTTGGCTGGCCGAACGTGGCCCCGATTGGTCCGGCGGATCGCTTTCCTATCCCAATTTCGCCGACTGGAAACATCAGCAATCGGTTTTTGAAAAATTCGGGGTTTATAGCGGAAACAATTTCGCCCTGGCTGGCGCGGGTGAGCCGGTGCGGCTGGCGGGAGCCTTGGTGTCGGCTGAGGTGTTTGCGGCTTTGCGCACCCAACCGGAAATCGGAAGGGTGTTCGGCGAGGACGAGGACAAGCCGGGCGCTCCGCCCGTGGCCGTGATCAGCCACGCGCTTTGGCAGACTCAATTTGGCGGCCGGGCCGAAATCCTCAATCAAACGATCAGTCTCAATGGAAAACCCTACACCCTTTTGGGAGTCATGCCTGCGGGATTTGATTTTCCCTACAAAGTGGATGTCTGGGTGCCGGTGGGTGTTCCTGCCGCCGATTCCAGTTGGCAGAAGCGGGACAATCATCCCGGGATCTATGGATTGGCGCGTCTCAAACCGGGAGTCACCCTCGAAAAGGCGCGTGCCGAACTGGATGTTATTGCCGTTCGTCTGGAACAACAGTACCCGGAGAGCAACCAGACCCGGCGGGTCCAAATCGACCGGTTATTGGACAGCCAGGTCGGCATCGTCCGGCGCGCGCTTTGGGTTCTCTTTGGGGCGGTCAGTTTTGTGCTAGTGATTGCTTGCGCCAACGTTGCCAGCCTTTTGCTCGCCCGCGCGGCGACCCGTGAAAAGGAAATGGCGGTACGCGCTGCCTTGGGGGCGGGCCAATGGCGGATCACGCGACAACTGCTCACGGAAAGTTGCGTGCTTGCGTTGCTGGGCATGGTGACGGGTCTCGCCTTCGCCAAAGGCGGGCTCCGGGTCGTGATCGCCCTGGCCGGCGAGAGCATGCCGCGCGCGGCCGAGATCGACCTTGATCCGCGTGTGTTGCTGTTCTCGGGCGTGGTGGCGGTGGTCACCGGCATTCTGTTCGGCCTGGCCCCGGCGTGGCACGCCCGCCGTGCCAATTTGCAGGGCACGTTAAAAGAATCCGGTCGTGGAGCAACTGCGGGCCGGGCGGGCTTGCGGCAAGGCCTGGTGATCGCGGAAGTCGCGTTGACCTTTGTCCTTCTGGTCGGCGCCGGCCTGCTCCTCCTCAGCTTCTCCCGGCTCTTGCAGGTAAATCCCGGTTTTGTGGCGGACCGTGTTCTGACGTTTCGCCTCAATTTGCCGGGGGAGAAATTTCAATCGGTTGAGCAGCAGATTCTTTTTTGCCGGGCTTTGCGCGAGAAATTGCGAGCCTTGCCCGGAGTCCAGGCCGCGAGCCTTGCCTCGCAGAATTCCATTCCCCTGCATGAAGGCGGTTGGGATATGCGCTTTCTGGTGGAAGGAAGGCCCGAGCCACCGGCTCATCTCCAACCCTCGTTGCAATTTCATCTCGTTACGCCGGGTTACTTTCAAGCCATGGGCATCCCGCTGCTTCAAGGACGTGATTTCACGGAACAAGACAATCGGGAGCACTTGCGGGGCGCCGCCTCCGGCAATGATTGGGGCGCCGGACTCAACGCGATGATCATTGATGAGGAATTCGCGAAGCGCCATTGGCCCAACCAAAATCCGCTCGGCCAGCGCGTGCGGCTCCCTTGGGGTGAGCGTGAGAAACAGCCGGTGATGACCATTGTGGGCGTGGCCGGGCGGGTGAAAGAGAAT
>CAZMLP010000762.1:0-4599 GCA_964566745.1 uncultured Verrucomicrobiota bacterium
ATTCGTGCCCTCCGGGTACGTTTAATCCCGATACAGGAAAATCTGTGTGCACAGACTGCGACCCCGGAACGTACACCAGCATCGAAGGTCAAACCATTTGCTCTGATTGCCCAATTGGCTTTGCTCAAAATTTTGGCGGGCGTGGTCGAGTTTCAACAAGGGGAGCGGAAGCCCGGCATCAACTCGAAGATCGGTTACTTCAGCCAGCATCGCGCCGACACGCTCGATCCCGAGCGCACGGTCCTGGAGGAAGTTCTGGCCAGCGCGCCGTTGATGCGGGAGGACGAGGCGCGCGGCGTGCTCGGCTCGTTCATGTTCCGCAAGGACGACATTTTCAAACGGACCGCGGTGCTCAGCGGCGGCGAGAAAAGCCGGCTGAATCTGGTCAAGTTTCTGGTCGATCCCCCAAACTTGCTCCTGATGGACGAGCCGACCACTCACCTCGACATTCAGACCGTCGAATCGCTGACCCTGGCCTTGGAGCGCTACGCGGGCACGCTGGTTTTCATTTCCCACGATGTGCATTTCATCCGGCATCTCGCCAATCAAGTGCTGCACGTGAACGCGGGACGAATCACCACGTACGTCGGCGGGTATGACTATTTCCTCGAAAAAACCGGCGGCATGGACAACGAGCGGGCCGCCCTGACCGCGGCGTGAGAGGCGGAAGACACCATTCCTCGCCGAATTGAGCCATTGCAATTCATCGATCTGGCATTTCAAGTTGCGTGGCTTGGGCAAGTCGCCTAGCCAATCGCTTGAAATCCCGGCGACAGTCTGCAACCGCCGCTCCATGAGCGCCAATCGCTCCGTCCGCTGGCGTGAGTTGAAAAATTGGTTTCCCCGCCTCCATGGCCAAGGGCATTAAACTTCGGTAGTGCTTAATCTGAGCCAGACAATTTGGATCCAGTTCCAACGACATCCCAGGTTCGGCTGGCAAGTTCATCGCTGAGCGATACTCGCCGGGTATCCGGTCGGCCCAACGCAAATACGCCTTAACAGGACGACTTTGCCTCACTGCATGTTGCATCACGATATATCCCGCTGGCGCCATTTTGCCTTGGGGCAACTCGGTCACGGTGCTTGGAGCATCCTCCAAGCGCCTGGCCCATGCTTTGCGCCAATTCCGCAAAGTCGGTCCCAAATTGCGCAGACCTTGGAGAGAAAACAGATCGGGAACCAGCGGGATGGCCAAATCATCCGCGGCAATGAGAGCGCAACGGTTTAAAGCACCAAGATTTGGCCCCACGTCAAGAAGAGCGAGCTCCGCGGAAAAACTGCTGGCGGCCAGTTGAACCACGCGGTGAAGCGCCGTCGTAATCCGGAACGCCTTGGGTTTGCCGTCAAGAGAATCAGACCATTGAGAACTCAGTTCATCCTCCATGCCGGCAAGTCCCAGGTCGCCGGGCACCAGCGCAAGATTATCACTCAATCTTTCCAAGTGTGGCTCTCTGACATCTCCTGTCCCCTCGTCCAAAAGTGGAGCCAATGCTGCTACGATAGTCCGACCTGTCGGCGACCCGGCCTCCAGCTCTTCCAGCCGTTCCTCGGAGAGAAACATGGAAGTCAGGTTGGATTGCGGATCAAGGTCAACAGCCACCGTACGCACTCCCAATTCTGAAAACATCCAACCAAGATGATAAAGCAAAGTCGTTTTACCGACGCCGCCTTTGTTGTTAAAAAAAGCAATGGCTTTCATGGCCGCGCAGGAATAATGGCAGCAAAAAATGTGTCACCAAATTCAAACCTGGCAGGTGGACTATTGTTTTTGGCAAGCGCGTCTTGTGCGCGTTGAACACCTCGTCCGAATTGATTGACAAAGCCAAGCGTTTTCATGGCTTCAGCCACGATCGGGTTGCGATAACTGGTCTGTCGCGGAAAATTGGCCGGCGTCGCCTCGCCATAGAGCGGGCCTGGACTTATCAATTCAATCCGGTCGGTAAACTGATAAAAGCGGATGGGGGATTGGGCCGCATAGGACCGGTGCATGATGGCGTTCATCAACAATTCCCGAATCGCGACCGGTGGAAAATCCGCAATCAATTCCTCGCGCAAGCCACTCACACTGACAGGGCGCGAAGTCGGCAATTCCGTGACGAAAGAATCGAGAGTCCGAAGCATCGTGAGGAGGTCGCCGGAAAAACGCTTTTCACTAATTGGATTGGCCGAAAGTGTCGGCCCATCAAAACAGACAAATTGAATATAAGCGCTGGGCAACCATTGCAAAGGGTCTTTGGCGAAAAGCAAAATGCCGGTATGGGTTGGGCATTTGCGATTCAAGTCGAACAATCGCAAGGAGGCCATCTGCTCCTCCAACGTCCGATGATTTTCGGCGATTACGTCCGCGGCAATAGCTTCGTTCCGATAGGTGACGGAAAAAAGGTCCAAGACAAGATCAGTTACGCTGCTTCCCAGACACGGTTGAGCGTCAAAAGATTTCGCTGCCGCCACCCGGCGCTCGGTGAGAATGCGTTCCTGTGCCTCATTTGCAATTCCGCGTTGGGGCGCGGTACGAACATAAACACGCCCTTTGTAGCGAACCGGAGGCATGTCTGAGGGCATGACCTCCACCACGGCAACATCCCCCTCACCAGAGGGGAGAGTAATTTTATAAACGGAAAGTGCCGGAGGAGGTAAAATGCTGCCATCTGTGGCGTAAGAATTGAGCTGTTGAAGCAACTGGTCAGTAATCTTGATTCCGGAGGGCTTGCCGGTTTTGTCATCCGCGCCAATCAGCAAATAGCCGGGCTGCCCGCACCCGGGCATGTCGTTCGAAAACGAGCAGATTGCTTCCCTGAATTTGTCGGTGTTGGTCGTGGAAACGGTTCGCTCAACACGAAAGGATTCCAGATCATCAAGCAAGCTCTGCAGTTTCTTCTCGTCGATCATGCGGTTTCGTCGCCCATCGAGATTAGGATGGCGGGGTTTCGATGATCGTCAATAAAAGTCGAGTTTCGGATAGCACCATCACCGATCGGACAAGGCCGTTACCCGAAAAAACGATCTCGGTTGTTTCCTAGCGAAACCGATTCCTCGAAAACCGACCAACCCAATCACCGTGCCGCATTCGCGGAAGCCGTAACTTCCGCTGCAGCGGATTTTTGCAATAATACGTCAAGACGCTCCAGGCAAAAGCGCGACCATGACTCGTAGGCCGAAAGGTCTTTGATGGCCTCGCTGATCGTCACGAATTCAGGGCTCACTATGCCGCTCCGGCGGCCCGCGACATCCTCGCTGGTCACATGCAGGACGTGGACCACACCAAAGTGGACGTAGCCGACCTCCGTGCTGTCGTCATTGATCACCGCGACAACCGTCTCATTGAGCTCGTCAATGTCCACTTCCTCCAACAATTCGCGTCGCATTCCCTCTTGGTATCCCACTGGAGAGAACAGGTCGTTGTCCTCTTCCGATATATGCCCACCGATCCCGACCGAATACAATCCATGCAGACGTTTTTCCCCGCCGCCACTTCCCCGCCGATACCTCAATATTTTTCCGTCGCAAATCACCAGAACGTAAGGGATTAGCTGCTTGTATGCCTTGTTTTGCTCGGCCTCGCTCCGGTAACGGTAATGAGTCTTGGCGGCAGAAGTCACCACCGGCAAATACTTTTCCGTCTCGAGACTGAGGCCCTGGAACACGCCCAGTTCGTCCAAAAGTTTCCGCTCGAAACACAACACTTTTTCTTCGGTTGCCATTGCTGTAGGTCTTTCAATAGATGCCTGTTAGCACACTGCATTCGGCTCCGGGCCAGAACGAGGAAAACATATCGAGAACAATTAACCTGCTTTGGACAGGTTATTCACATCCGGGGAGGCGTTGCGCCGCCGGCAAATGAAATAGACCGGCGTGCCGATCAGCACCAGGAAGGCGCCAAGCGCCGCGTTGATGGCGCCCGGTTGGCCCGCCGCCCGCGCCGCTTGATAGCTCGTCACATCGTGATAGAGGGTAAGCACCAAGAACGTGATGGCAAAGATCACGAAGATCCAAGGCAACACTGGATAGCCAGGCACGCGATAAGGCCGGGGGGTGTCCGGCTCCTTGCGGCGCAGAACGAAAACGCCATACGCGCCCGCGCCGTAAAAAATCCAGGCCACGAAGACCAGCATGTCGGTGATGGTGTCGAAGGTGCCGCTGAACAACAGCAGGATGCTCCACACGGCTTGCAGCATTAACGACGCAGCGGGCGTGTGAAAGCGCGGATGCGCCACGCCCAGCACGGCGGGAAACACGTTGCGCCGCGCCATGGAAAAATAAACACGCGAGGCGGACAGGACGTTGCTGTTCGCCGCGCCGAAGGTGGAAATGGCGATGGCCACCGCGATCCAGCGTCCCCCGCCCGCGAAAAATTTGTCCGCCACATCCACCGCCACCAGCTTCGACGACGCCATTTGGCCAATCGGCAGAACGTAGGCGTAGGCGAGATTGATCGAGAGGTAAATGGTGATCACGATCGCCATGCCAATGATCAGACCGCGCGGCAGGTTGCGTTGCGGATTCCTCACCTCGCCGGCCAGATAGGTCACATCATTCCAGCCGTCATAAGCCCAAAAGGCGCCTTGAATCGCCGCGGCCAATGCGGCCCACAAGGCCAGT